>JAGQJP010000185.1 GCA_020430585.1 Myxococcales bacterium
CAAAACCCTTGGATATTGCATTCGGCGGTTGATGGCAGATTCTCCATCCGCACGCACATTTCCGCGTAGCAAACAAAGGGTTGTTTGCAGACTACTAGCTTGTCACCTGAGTTGCTGCAGCGCTGTCCTTCGTCGACCGTTTCGTAGAGACGAGGAGGAATGCAACCGCCGGCCGATAAACAGATGGCGCAGATCAAAACCAGGCCAACCATGCGACTGATCGATGCAACCCTACATCCGGGAAGCGGGAACCCAACTCGGGAATTTGGGATCATTTCAACTCCAGTCGAGAAAAAATAGTATACAGATGTATAAGATACATATCTGGCTGACGCCAGTCAACCGGAAAATAGGCGGTAGATCAACCCGGAACGCAGGTGTGCGTCGACGTATTGCTGACGTAGCCGTCGGCACAGTCGCCACCGCTGCTGCGTCGGCCGCGACAGGTGTTGACGCGAGAGGTAGAACCGAGGCACGCGAAGCCACCCGTACAATCGGTAGCAACCGGCGAACCGTCGACGAATGTGGATGAACGGCGAGCTGGCTTCCGGCGAGCTGCGCGACCATTACTGACGTCCGGTTTGTCCGCAGGTAGTTGAACTCGTGCGGCGACTTCTCGATCGCCTTCTTCACGAAGGCCACCAGTTTCAGGCTGACCGTGGTCTTTGGGCGACGTCGGTGCAACTCGTTCTCGCCGCCAGAGTTGAACCAATCAATCCAGCGGTATAAGCTCGAACGAGCAGCCTGAAGCAGCTGTGCGACCCCCACGATCGGTATGCCGCGCTCAGCCAGCAAAATAGCCTTGGGCCGACGACCGACACCGTCGGCTGCCGCTTCTCGAACCAGATGTTGTAGTCGTCGTCGCATTTGAGAACTCAGTGGTACTACAATCGGGGCCGGCATCGGGGGCCTCCTATTACCGTTTAGTTTCTTCAAAACCAACGATCGTAGGTTTGCCCCCTGATGTCGATCCCCATTTGAACTACACTTCGGAACAGCTATCTAGGGCGTCGGAGACGATCGCGAAGACCAGCGCGGAGAGGTCGAGCAGCACGCCCAGAGAGCGGAGCGTGGGTCACGATCGATGGTCGCGCGTCGGTTGACAAGGCGGCGAGGTTCGCCATACTCAGAGTACATGTCCGAGAGAGGACCCACGATGAAGACCAAAGCCGCTGTCGCATTCGGAGCGGGCCAACCGCTCAGCATCGAAACGCTCGACCTCGAAGGGCCCAAAGCGGGCGAAGTGCTGGTCGAGATCAAAGCCACGGGCGTCTGTCACACCGACGCCTACACCCTCTCGGGCGCCGACCCCGAGGGGCTCTTTCCCGCGGTGCTCGGCCACGAGGGCGCGGGCGTCGTGCTCGAGGTCGGGCCCGAGGTGCGCAGCCTCGCGCCGGGCGACCACGTGATCCCGCTCTACATCCCGGAATGCCGCAGCTGCGAGTACTGCCTGAGCGGCAAAACCAACCTCTGCCAGTCGGTGCGCGCAACCCAAGGCCGCGGCCTGATGCCCGACGGCAGCAGCCGCTTCTCGCTCGATGGAACACCGATCTTCCACTACATGGGGACCTCGACGTTCTCGAACTACACCGTCTTGCCCGAGATCTCGCTCGCCAGGATCCGCCCCGACGCGCCCTTCGACAAGGTCTGCCTGATCGGCTGCGGCGTGACAACGGGCCTGGGCGCGGTGATCAACACGGCTAAGGTCGAGCCCGGGGCGAACGTCGTCGTCTTCGGCCTCGGCGCGATCGGCCTGAGTGTCGTCCAGGGCGCGCGTCTCGTCGGGGCGAACATGATCATCGGCGTCGACATCAACCCAGCCAAGCGTCAGCGCGCCGAAGCCTTCGGGATGACGCACTTCGTCAATCCGACCGAGGTCGAGGGCGATCTCGTGCCCTACCTCGTCGACCTCACCCGCGGCGGCGCGGACTACAGCTTCGAATGCATTGGCAACGTCGACGTGATGCGCCAGGCCCTCGAGTGTTGCCACAAGGGCTGGGGGGTGAGCGTGATCATCGGCGTCGCGGGCGCGGGTCAGGAGATCAGCACGCGCCCCTTCCAACTCGTCACGGGCCGCGTCTGGAAGGGCACGGCGTTCGGCGGCGCCAGAGGCCGCACCGACGTACCGAAGATCGTCGACTGGTACATGGACGGGAAGATCGCGATCGACGACCTGATCACTCACCGCTTCCCGCTGGCCGAGATCAACGAAGCCTTCCACGTGCTCCATGAGGGCGAGGCGATCCGCAGCGTGCTGAGCTTCTGATCCCGACGCTCCACCTACCCGACCGCGAACCCATCGATCCGACGCGTACCACCTGTCGCCCGACAGCGCTGAACCCGCTCCCAGCGCACCGCTCGAGACCGATGTCCCGTCGCTTTTCGATCCGGCCTTGACAATATTTGCCAAATATGGCAAAAGTTGCGCATGACACGTGAGGCGCTGACATCCGCTGAACTGCTCGAGCGAGTGCTCTACTCGCTGCTCAAACCCGTCGTCAAGCTGGCGCGGGTCAACGGGATCTCGTCCAAAGCGCTCGCCGCCTGGGTCCAGCTGGCGTATTTCCACGATCTGCGCCGCAGCGGGCTGACGATGGCCGAAGCCTGCGAGCGGCTCGACATCTCGATGCGTACGGCGTCGCGGCTCTCCAAGCAGTTGAAGCAGGACTTCTTCCGCCCCGAGCGCGAACATCAGCTCCCGCGCCAGATCGAGTTCATGCTCTGGCTGCAGCCGCTGAGCGAGGCGCGCCTCGAACAGGCGCTGCCGGGCGTCGAGCGCGACGAGATCCGCGCCGCCCTCGAGACGTTGATCGCCGAGAAACGGATCGTCGAGCAGCGCGGCCGAACGACGACCTACAGCGCGGCGAGCAGCACCGATCGGCTCGTGCGGCCCGGTTGGATGGCGCGCATCGGCGGGCTGAACAGCCTGCTCAGCACCGTGCTCAACGCGATCTACGGGCGCTTCTTCGGCAACGGAGCGCCCACCTTCGCCCGCAATCTGAGCCTGCGAATTCTGCGCGACGACGTCTCGCGTCTGAATCAATTGTACGAGACGACGATCTGGCCCGAGCTGGCCGCCCTCGACGAGCGAGCCGAGGGGCGAGATGACGCGCTACCGCTTTCGTTCGCGCTCTTGTGGGCGCCCTACGAAGCGCTGGAGAACAACTTGAACGACTCGGCCGACGGCGAGACGTAAACGCCACTGGCCGTGACGCATAACCGGGGTGCGATCAGAGGAGCAAAGAGATGAAGCGGATGATCCATACGATGCTGTTGGCGGCGCTGCTGCTGTCGATGGCGTGCAGCAACAAATCGAGCAGCAGCGACTGCGGAGCGGGCGAGCTCTACACGCAAAACGGCGCAACGTACTGCGTGTACCAAAAGAGCATCATCGAGGAGGGCTTCCTCTGTCCGGCCTTCCTACCCTACGACCACCAGTTCGGGGCGTTCCTGATCTGCAGCAACGATGGTCAGCTACCCCTCGATTTCTCCTACGACGCCGACGTCGTCAACGGGGGCGACACTCAGCAGAGCGACCTCACGGCGGGCGACACGACGCAACTGGCCGACACCAGCGGTGACGTGACCGCCGACACGAACGGCGACACCGTCTCGGGCGACGTCGAGTCGAGCAAGCACAACTTCTCGGTGACGATCAAGAACAACCGCGCGACCGCCATCTTCGTCGACGGGCTCGCCCTGCCCTTCGGCCTCTCGCAGAACGGCAACGGCTTGGGCCTCTACGGCGTCTGTGACTGCAGCCGCTGCGGCAGCGGAAACCCCTGTGCGTACGGCGAACCCGCGCCGATCGCGGTGATCATCCCCGCGGGCGAAAGCGTGACGGTGACGACGAATCTGAACTGGTACACGACGCAGTCGGTGACGACCGAGAGCTGCCCCGAGGTCGCCTCCTGGGTCGGCTTCTGCGACGTCCCCCACACCTTCGAGAGCGGCGACTATCGAATCGTCGTGCGCTACGACGACACCGCGGCGATCACTGCCCAGGGTCTCGAGGCGACCGAGAACCAGATGTGGGGCCAGACGGTCTGGACGCAACCGCTGGTCTCGATCGGCAGCGTGTCGCTCTCCAAGACCGTCAGCCAGAGCTTTACCCTGCAGAGCGACGCCTCGACGTCGTTGACCCTGACGATCGAAGAGCCGACGCCCTGTGGCGATTCGACGTGCACGAGCGACCAGGTCTGCATCGTCAACATCGGCGGTGCGGCGGTCGATCCCTACGACGGCTGCGAGCCGCTGCCCGTGGCCTGCGCTGACAAAAAGGACGACTGCAACTGCCTCGTCGACAACAACGTCTGCCCGGGCGCGAGCTGCGACGAGAACGGCCGAGCGGTCTGCCCGCGCCCCTGAGCGTAGGTCCGCCGCGTTTCTTCCCCCGCTCGCCCAGATCCGCTATACTCGAGCTGATGAGCAACAGCGTGCCACAACGGCCTCGCCGATGAGCAACAGCGCGCCACAACGGCCTCGCCGAGGGATGACGCCTCGCATCTGGCTCTCGATCGCAACGTTCGCGCTCTGTGTCGGCTTCGCCTCCGCGACCTCCGCCGCGCCCAACACGCCGCCAGCGGACGGGCTCTACGAGAGCTGGTCTCCGATCTCGCGGCGCCCCGTCGGACGGCTCTCCGAGGCGACGGCCAAGAAACTGCTGCCGCGCTGGCTCTCGGTCAGGACTCGGGGTCAGGTCAGCGTCGTCTCCTTCATGCCCGCCAATCGCGTACGCTGGCAGGTGAACTGGGGCCCGCAGGGGATCGCCTCGAAGACGACGACCGTCGACGGCGAGCGCTTCTCGACGAGCCGCTTCATCTACCGCGAGGGGCGGATCCGTGAAAAACAGGTCGAGCTGCTGGGCAAGCGCTGGAGCGTCCACTATCGCAGCGACGCGAAGGGACGGCTGATCGATCGGCGCGAGACACCGCCGCGGAAACGGGGCTACCGCGCGATCGCCCCATTCCGTTGGACGGTCCACTGGGCCGCCAAGAAGGTGGTGATCGAGCGCCTCGTCGGCCCGCTCCTGACGCGGCGCGACACCCTCGATCGCGAGGGGCGAACGCTGCTGGTCGAGCTCGTCTTCGTCGGTCGCGACGCCAAACACAAGCGGCCGTCGATGTCGCTGCGTTTCCTGCGCGACCGAAGCGGGCGGCTCCTCCGCGTCGTGCGAAGGCTCGACGGTCTGTCGCGCACCGCCGACCCTTTCAAGCCCGAGCCCGCGTTCGCCCCGCGCCATCTACGATACTTCCCCCACAACGCGCTGACCGTCGAGCGTCACGAGGCGCTCTTGCTCCTGGGCGCGCCGCGCACGGCGAGCGACGTCGGCCGCGGTGTGAAACGACGGATCACCGATCACTACGCGCCGACGTGCTGGCTCAATCAGCCCTCGGGGTTGCGCTACGATGCCGCGGGGCTGCTCGTCGACGGTGTGGTCAGCTGTATCTGCGGCCTCTGCGTCGACGCACGGCTGCCGATCCGCGCCAGCGACCAGACGGGCGTCGATCGGCACTGGACGCGGGGGCCCTGGATTCGCCTGGACGGCCGAATCGACGTCACCGCCGACCACCGAGTGATCACGCCGAATGGCCCGCGACGCGCGGATCAGTTGCGAGCGGGGGACCTCGTGTTGGACGCCGATGGCAAACCGCATCGCCTGCGCTCGGTGCTCCGCTTGCCGATTGGCCCGCTGCGCCTCGGTCGCAACGTCCGCACCTCGAGCGGAGTCTTTCGCGCGGGCGGGCTGCTCTTCGAGTCGGAGAAGCCGCGCCTTTGCGCACCCACGCTGCGCTAGACCTTGCCGACGACTCGGCGCGCGAGCGCTACCTGTCAAGCGCGCTTGACGGAGGTGTCGATTTCGTCCCGCTCCGCTCCCTTCAACGCCACCGACCTCGGTCGGTCCGAGTCGAAAATCATGCGTTGTTTCGCAACAGTACGGCAACCCCAGCGAGCGCCGCCGGTTTCGGCACGATCCCTGCTCAGTGAGGAGCCAGGCATCGTGAACGAACAAAGGAGCCAGCCGATGAGCACGCCGAATTTCGATATCGCGCCGAAGCAAACACCGTGGACCGCCATCGTGCTGGTCGCGAGCCTCGCCGTATTCCTGCTCGCGGGTTGCGTGGGAGCGACCCGCTTTCCGAGCGACGACGCCTCGAGCAACGACGACGCGCTGG
>JAGQJP010000013.1 GCA_020430585.1 Myxococcales bacterium
TCCCGCGGCGGGGGTGGTCCCGCGAAGACTGCGGGCGGGCGACTTCCTCGCCACGCCGAGCGGGCCGGGTGTCGTCAGCTCGATCCTTAGTGACGGCAGCGCGCTGGCTCAGCTGATCGGCCCCTCGCGCCCGAGCGTGCAGGTCCCGCCGAACCGCCAACGCACCATCCTGCGGACCGACCACAACCTCGGCGTGCGGCGCCCGACGCCGGTATTGGCTGTGGGCGCGCGCGTGTTGGCGAAGTGGGATGCGCGGTCGTGGTGGGTCGGGCGGATCAAGAGCCGCGTCGGCGAGGCGCTCTGGATCCACTTCGACGACGGCAGCCTGAAGTGGATCCCCGCTGATTTGGCGGTGCCCCTTGCGACGTTGAAGCCTGGCGCACAGGTGTACGGGGTCAACGCGATGGAGGGTCAGATTATCCCGGCGACCCTGTTGTCCCTCGGAGACCACGATGCCACGATTCGTTTTTTCGACGGCCGCGTTGGCCATGCCCCTCTGGCGAAGCTCCTCGCTCCATTGGACCAGGTCGGACTCGACTTCGGTGACCCCTGTACGAACGCGCCGAAGCCGACGACCGACGTGCGCCCAGCGGCCCAGATACTGCGCCGAAAGCTCAGCTCGACGCTACAATTCTACAGCGAGTCGAGCTCGCGCCGCCAGCTACAGACCTCGGCGAGCCACCTCGAGCTCGGCTTCTGCTACTATCTCCCGCAGGATCGACGTCCGCGCAGCGATTGGCAGGCGATCACGAGGGCGTTGGCGGCGCAGGTCAAGGGCTTCCTCGAGCGTGAGCTCGGGCGTTTCACGCGGGTCACGCTGCGCATTCACCCCGTGCCCGTACAGAGCGCGTACACGCTGGCCTGGCACAAGGCCAACCTCCGAGAAAAGCACGCCTGGCACTACTGGGTGCCGACGGCGAGCTGCGTCAACGCCGTCTTTGGCGACGGCGTCAAGGCCGGTCGCCACCGAGTGGTCGTCGTGTTGCCCGATGCGCCCGGAATCTCGAGCGATTCGTCGGGCGTCGAGCGAGGGATGGGCTTCGTGCGGATGAAGGGCGAGTGGTTTGCGCGCATCTCGGCGAGCGGCGTCCAACCCTCGCGCTTCTCGATGTCGACGAGCTTCTCCCAGTGGATTCCGGACTACCTCTCGACGACGATCGCCCACGAGGTGCTGCACACGATCGGGCTGCCCCACACCGATGGCGACCCCTTCGAGGTGATGAACATCGGCCCCTGGTATCCGATCACACGCAAGCAGGTGCACATCGCGGCGATCCACAAGATGATCCTGCGCTCGCCGTTCCGCGGGTCCCTCTCGCTGGCGCAGGGTGTCGCGAAGTACCTCGTCGACCCCGCCGCGAGCTATCTGCGGGTCATCCGCGAAACGCGGCGCGCCGACACGCGACTGCGGCTGCTCTACGCCCTCGGCCCGGGGTTCTTCCGACTGACGGAGACCTTCCGCTGTTTTGCGCCGGGTTCTCGCGGTCGCCGCGGCGCACGGACCTTCACGGGCGAACGCATCCTCTGCCGCGCCTACCTCGCGTCTTTCGCCCAGTTCCTGATCGAGCGCGCCGGTGTCGCGAAGCTGCTGACTCTGAGCCACACCGCCGACGTCGACGTCGTGCGAGCCGCCGCGTCCCTGCTTCAACTCACACCCGCGACCCTCGAGCGGCACTGGCACGCCTGGCTCCGCAAAAAGGGCGCGGGCTGGTAGCGCCCGTCGCGCGGTTCGGCGTCGGACGACGGCGGTTGCCATCCGTCGAAATTCCGAAAATGGAACGATCGTACGTTCTTATCGAGACGATTCGAGCAGGCGTCGGACGATCACGGAGGCGGCGGCGAGGCCGAAGGCCCCGGTGACGAAGCTGGCGTTGCCGTAGATCACGTTGCGCTCTTCGCAGCTGTGGAACTCGTTCGCCCCGCCCGGGCAGACGCATTGAAAGCCCTTGCCGTTGTCGTAGGTCAGCTCGTGGGGCATCTGTACGGGCTCCGTCGAGTAGACCGCTTCGATCCCCATCGCACCGCTCGTCGGAAACCCATAGAGCGAGCGCAGCATGCTGCGCAGCGTGCGAGCCAAGGGGTCGACCGTCGTCTCCGCCAGATCGGCGACGCGGACACGGGTCGGGTCGAAGCGTCCAGAGGCTCCCGTGGAGCAGACGACCGGAATCCCGAGGCGGCGACAGTGGTCGAGGAGGTGGGCCTTGGCCGTCAGATTGTCGATCGCGTCGACGACGGCGTCGGGCCGCGCGGCGAAGAGCTCGGTGCTGTTCTCTTTGTTGTAGAAGCGCTCGATCGGAATCACCGTCGCCCGGGGATTGATCAGCGCCATCCGCTCCCCGAGCACCTTCGCTTTGGGCTTTCCGATCACGCCGTGAAGAGCCTGAAGCTGGCGATTGGCGTTGGTGACACAGATCCGGTCGAAGTCGACCAGCGTCAGGGTTCCGATCCCCGAACGCGCCAATGACTCGGCGGCCCAGGAGCCGACTCCTCCGAGCCCAATCACCATCACGTGCGCCTCCATCAAGCGTTTCATCGCCTCGTCGCCGACCAGTCTGGCGAAGCGGTCGAAGCGTCGGTGCAGCTTGTAGGTCTCGAGCTCTTCGCCCTCGCGCAACTCCAATGGCTGCGGCGGCCCATCGTCCTCGATCGACGGCGTGGTGCGCGGCGACTCGCCCACGAGCGCCTGACGCAACTCGGCAGCGAGGGCCTCGTGATCCGTCGGAACCGGCAAATGGTAGGTCTTTCCGCTCATCCTGCTCCTCGGTCCAGCGCCAACAAGCGCCTGAGATTGATCGCGCTTTGACGTAGCACAGCCTCGGCGGTGCTGCAAGTGATCTCTGCCACTACCGCCGCGACCTCGACGATCGTCGCCGGTTCGTTCAGCTGCCCGCGAAGCCGCGGCGGGGGCTGATCCGGCGCGTCGCTCTCGATCACCAAGCGCTGCGGCGGCACGGCGGCGACGGCGCGTTCGAGCTTCGTGGACCGCCGTGCAACGAGCCGCCCACCAACAGAGAGCGTCAAACCGAGCGCGAGGTAGCGCTCGGCGATCTCGCGGCTCGCGGTGAACGCGTGGACCAGGCCGCCCCGCGGCGAGAGTCCATCGTCGCGCAAGATCTGCAGCGCCCGATCGTGGGCGCGGACGACGTGCAACACGACCGGTAGCTCGCGTGCCCGAGCCATGCTGAGCTGGGCGCGAAACAGCGCCTCCTGTCGCGGCCACGTTTCGGCGGAGAATCGCGGCTGAAAGTCGAGCCCCGTCTCGCCGAGGGCGACGGCGTCGACGAGCTGCGGCGCCAGCTCGCAGAGGGCGGACTCCGCCTCGGCGTCGCTCGCCCCGACGACCCACCAGGGATGTAGACCGAAGACCAGGTGCATCCCACCGTAGCGCGCCGCGAGAGCTCGCTGACGCCGCCAATCCTCTGGGTCCACACCGGCCTGGACGAACTCGTTGACGCCGACCGCACGAGCGCGGGCGAGCATCGGCTCGAGCTGGCTCTCGACTCGCGGATCGGCGAGATGGCAATGTGCGTCGATGAAGCGCATCGGTGGAGCTAGCATACGATCGAGACCGTAGATTTGAAAGTGAAAGAGTCTCGGCGCCTCGCCGAGCGGCCGGTCGCTCGGGGGCCCACGCCGAGGGAGGGCGGCGTGCCGGACGACGACCGAGGGGATTGCAGTCTGGCGGTCAAACCGGTACGCTTGACGGCGTTCGACTGTCGAATGCTACGGCCTCGACGCGCGGATCAGCGCGTGGCGATGGAACCTGACCAACCGATCGATCCCGGAGGAGCTCATGCCGCGACCTGCTATCGAGGGTAAGATTGCCGTGATCACGGGTGCGTCGTCGGGAATCGGGCTCGAGCTCGCGAAGCAGCTCGCCCCGACGCTCGGCGAAGTCGTCCTCGTCGCGCGGCGCAAAGAACGCCTGGACGCCCTCGCCGAGGAGCTGAAGCGGGCGAACCCCAAGCTCGTGACCCACACGATCGGCTGTGATCTGGCCGATTTGGCCCAGATCGACAGCCTGGTCGAAGAGCTCGGGAGCACGGTCAGCCAGGTCGACCTCTTGGTCAACAACGCCGGCCTCGGTGACATCTGCCTCTTCGAGTTCGCCGAATGGCCGAAGCTCGAGGGGATGCTCGAGCTGAACATCGTCTCCTTGACCAAGCTGACCCATCGATTGCTACCAGGGATGCTCGCCCGCAAGAGCGGCGCGATTCTGAACGTCTCGTCGGGTTTCGGTCTGACCTTCATGCCGTCGGTGGCCTGTTACGCCGCGTCGAAAGCGTACGTCACCAGCTTCAGCGAGTCGCTGCGCTCCGAGCTGCGCGGCACTGGCATCGTCGTCAGTCAGCTCTGTCCCGGTCCGGTCCACACCGAGTTCGAAGCCGTCGCTGGGAACCCGACGGGGCGCGAGCTTCCCAAGCTCCTCACCCTCGATGCGGCGACCTGCGTGCAGAGCGCGCTGCGTCAATTCCGCCGGGGGAAGGCGCTGATCATCACGGGATTTTGGATTCGGGTGCTGATGTGGCTCACCCGCTGTTCTCCACGACTTCTGCGCCGCGCGGTCTTCAGCCCGATCGCGGAGTATCTGCGTCGACGCCGACTGCGCCATTCGACCGCCGGGTGACGCGGGCCAGCGACCTCCCAGACGATCGATTCTCACCGCAGCGATCACCGCATCGCGATCGGCTCCTACCCGAAGGCTGCCGCGCACCAGAGCCGGGAAAAAACGACTTGACGCGATGCGGTCGCGGGATAATGCTAAGCAACGGTAAAATGTTCGAGTCATTGGAGACAAAATCGTGGAACGTCTCGCACATTTCTTGAAGTCGCCGATCGGCAGCAAAATGCTGATGGCTGTGATGGGGCTGGCGCTCTCGCTGTTCCTCATCATCCATATGCTCGGCAACCTGCTGATGTTCGTCGGCCCGACGGCGTACAACAACTATAGCCACAACCTCGTGAAGTCGAGCCTGATCTACATCGCTGAAGCGGCGCTGTTGTTCGGTTTCATCGCGCACCTGATCCCGGGGATCGTGCTCTCCTGGAAGAACTCGGAGGCTCGCGGGTCCGAGGCCTACGCCGTCCACACGAGCGCGGGTCACACGAGCCGTCGCAGCTTCGCCTCGCGGACGATGATCTTCACCGGGCTGGTGCTGCTCTTCTTCGTCCCCTATCACCTCTACACCTTCAAGTTCGGCCCCGAGTACGTCTCGGCGACGGACCCGCAGGTGCGTGACCTCTACCGTTTGATGGTCGAGAAGTTCTCGTCGGTCGAGTACGTGACCCTCTACTCGCTCTTCATGTTGCTGATGTCGCTCCATCTGTGGCACGGCGTGGGTAGCGCCTTCGAGTCGCTCGGGATGCGCTATCGCCCGGGCGTGCGCAAGTCCGGTCAGCTTCTCGCGGCCGGTCTGATGTTGGGCTTCACCATCGTTCCGTGGTTCATCTTCTTCAAATTGAAGGGTTAGCGCAGGAGAGCTCCGATGAAATTGGAAAGCCAAATCCCCTCGGGTCCGCTCGCCGAAAAGTGGGACAAGCACCGCTTCGACATGAAGCTGGTCAACCCGTCGAACCGCCGTAAGTTCACGGTGATCGTCGTCGGAACGGGCCTCGCGGGCGCGTCTGCCGCGGCAACGCTGGGCGAGCTGGGATACAACGTCCTCAACTTTACGATCCTCGACAGCCCGCGCCGCTCGCACTCGATCGCTGCGCAGGGCGGGATCAACGCCGCCAAGAACTACAAGAACGACGGCGACTCGGTCTATCGGCTGTTCTACGACACGATCAAGGGCGGCGATTACCGCTCGCGCGAGGCGAACGTCTACCGGCTGGCCCAGGTCAGCGTCGACATCATCGACCAGTGCGTCGCCCAGGGGGTGCCCTTTGCTCGCGAGTATGGCGGGCTCCTCGACAATCGCTCCTTCGGTGGCGCCCAGGTTTCGCGAACCTTCTACGCCCGCGGCCAGACGGGGCAGCAGCTGCTCTTGGGCGCCTACAGCTCGCTGATGCGCCAGGTCGATGCGGGGGCGGTGAAGATGTTCACCCGCCGCGAAATGATGGACCTCGTCGTCGTCGACGGCAAGGCCCGCGGGATCGTCTGTCGCAACCTGATCAGCGGGGACTACGAGCGCTACGTCGGCGACGCGGTGCTGATCTGCACGGGCGGCTACGGCAACGTCTACTTCCTCTCGACCAACGCCGGGAACTCGAACGTCACCGCCGCCTGGCGCTGCGCCAAACGCGGCGCGCTGATGGCGAACCCGTGCTACGTGCAGATCCACCCGACCTGCATCCCGCAATCGGGCGACCATCAAGCGAAGCTGACGCTGATGAGCGAGAGCTTGCGCAACGACGGACGCGTCTGGGTGCCGAAGAAGCCGGGAGACAAGCGAAACCCGAACGAGATCCCCGAGGGCGAGCGCTACTACTACCTCGAAGAGCGCTATCCGAGCTTCGGCAACCTCGTCCCACGGGACGTCGCCTCGCGCAACGCGAAGATGGTCTGCGATCAGAACCTCGGCGTCGGGCCGACGGGGCTGGCGGTCTATCTCGACTTCCGCGACCGGATCAAGGACCTCGGCGAGAAGACGATCGCCGACCGCTACGGCAACCTCTTCGACATGTATCAGAAGATCACCGACGAGAACCCCTACAAGGTTCCGATGCGGATCTACCCCGCGGTGCACTACGCAATGGGCGGTCTGTGGGTCGACTACAACCTGATGAGCAACATCCCCGGGCTCTTCGTGCTCGGCGAGGCGAACTTCTCGGACCACGGCGCGAACCGCCTGGGCGCGAGCGCGCTGATGCAGGGGTTGGCGGACGGTTACTTCGTGATCCCCTACACGCTGGCCAACTATCTCGCCTCGACCAAGCTTGGCGCCGTCACCGACGGCCACGACAGCTTCAAAGAGGCGGAGTCATCGGTCCGCTCGAACGTTCAGAAGATCATGAACGTCAAGGGCAAGAAGACCGTGCTCGAGTTCCACCGCGAGCTCGGCACCGTGATGTGGGACAAGGTCGGAATCGCTCGCACCGAATCCGAGCTGCTGGAAGCCGTACAGGACGTGCGCGCCCTGCGCGACGAGTACTGGCAGAACGTGAAGCTCGTCGGTCGCTCGGACGACCTGAACAAGAACCTCGAGATGGGGCTGCGCGTCGGCGACTACATGGAGTTCGCGGAGATGTTGGCCCTCGACGCGATTCAGCGGCGTGAATCCTGTGGCTGTCACCTCCGCGAGGAGAGTCAGACCCCCGACGGCGAGGCGCTGCGCGACGACGCGAACTACTCGTACGTCGCCGCCTGGGAGTACAAGGGCCCGGGAGAAGAGCCGGTGATGCACAAAGAAGAGCTGACCTTCGATTTCGTCGAACTCAAACAGCGCAGCTACAAGTAACGAGGACATCGTCGATGAGCAAGATACGACTCAACTTGAAGATTTGGCGCCAACGCTCGGCCAAGGCTCCCGGTGAATTCGTCGACTATCCCGTCGACTGGGTCGAAGGCGACATGTCGTTCCTCGAAATGCTCGACCTGTTGAACGACCGACTCTCGGCCAAGGGCGAAGACATCGTCGCCTTCGATTACGATTGCCGCGAGGGGATCTGCGGGTCCTGCGGGATGGTGATCAACGGCGTGCCCCACGGCCCGATGCCGGGAACCACGACCTGTCAGCTCTTCATGCGCCACTTTCAGAGCGGTGACACGATCATCGTCGAGCCCTGGCGATCACGCGCCTTTCCCGTGGTCAAGGACCTCGTCGTCGACCGCAACGCCCTCGATCGGCTCGTGCAAACGGGGGGTTACGTCAGCGTCAACTGTGGCTCGGCCCGCGACGCCAACGAAATCCTGATCGGCAAAGAAGACGCCGACAAGGCCTTCGACTTCGCCGCTTGCATCGGCTGCGGCGCCTGCATCGCGGCGTGCAAGAACTCGGCGGCCCACCTCTTCGTCGGCGCCAAAGTCTCGCAGCTCGCGCTCCTGCCGCAAGGTAAAGTCGAGCGCGCGCGACGGGTGTTGCGGATGGTCGACCAGATGATCGCCGAGGGTTTCGGCGCCTGTTCCAACGAAGGCGAGTGCGAAGCGGTCTGTCCGAAGTCGATCTCGACCGAGGCGATCGCGATGCTCAATCGTGAGTACCTCAAGGCGACGCTGATTCGAATTTGACGCGGCGGCGCTCCGTCTGGTGACGCGACGCCGACCCGAAGCGAGCGGCGGACGACGTGAATCTCGAACAAACGACGACCGAGGCCATCGACTGGTCCCTGGCCCTCA
>JAGQJP010000186.1 GCA_020430585.1 Myxococcales bacterium
CACGGTAGGGTTGGCCGCGCTGGCCCTCGATGTAGAGCACGGTGTCGACCATGTGCTCGAGCGTTCGCGGCCCCGCGAGCATCCCCTCTTTGGTCACGTGGCCGATCAACACCGTCGGAAGGCCGTGCGATTTGGCGTAGCGCACGACCTCGTTGGTCAACGAACGCAGTTGGCTCACGCTCCCCGCCGCCGAGGCGACGCTCTCGCAGACCAGCGTCTGCACCGAGTCGAGGACGAGCAGCGAGGGGTTGAGCTTGTCCAGAGCGGCGGCGATCCGCTCCCAGGTCGTTTCGGCCAACAGAAAGATACGCGAACCACCGATGCCCAAGCGTTCGGCCCGTAAACGTAGCTGTCCCAATGACTCTTCGCCGCTTACGTATAGTAGCGGAGCGCTTTCACGCTCGGCAAGCGCTCCGAGGGCCTGTAAGATCAGCGTTGATTTTCCGATTCCCGGGTCACCGCCGAGCAGCACGACCGATCCCGGCACCAGACCGCCGCCGAGGACGCGGTCGAGCTCGGGGATTCCGCTCTGGCGTCGCGCGACGTCGGCGAGGTCGATCGCGTCCAGGGCCATCGGTTGCGGCGCGGCGAGGGCCTCGAGCCCAGAGGGGCCGCTCCGCCCAACCGATTCGTTGCGCTCTTCGAAGCTGTTCCAGGCGCGGCATTCGGGACAACGCCCGAGCCAGCGCGGGGTCTGGTACCCGCACTCGCTGCAGGAGAACTCGGTTCGTCGTTTCGCCATCCCGCGATGGTAGTCGTCGGAGGCGTCCGTCGTCAACCACCACGTCGGATCTCACTCGGGCTTTAGGGCGTCAGTGGTGCGCAGCGCTATGCTGGCGGCGGTCGCTCGGTCCGAATGTCGGCGTTTGGGGCGAGGCACGACGTCGCGGGCGACGGGTGAAGTCTTCGCCGCCCCGCGGCCCGGGGAGGCCGCGATGCATGAGCTTCGAGAGCGGCACGAGCTCGACGTGGGAACCATGCTCCGCGATGAACTGTCGCAGCGCGCGGAGCGTGCAGGGCAACGGATGCCCGATTACGACAGCGAAACCTTGCGTTTCGGCGGTTCGTCGGGCGTCGGCGAGCATCTCCAACACCGAAGCGCTCGTATGGGTGTGGTCGAGAAAATGATCCCGCACCTGAGCGACGAGACCCCGTTGCAGCGCTTCGTAATATGCGACGCTGGTGTGGATCGTCCGACTGTCGAGGAAGAACAACTTCGACCGCTTGAGGCGCTCGAGGATGCGCGCCATCGCCGCGCTGTCTTGCGAGAGACGGGAGCCCATGTGCAGGTTCACCCCGCGGGCGAGCGGCTGGGCCCGCAGATGGTGCTCGAGCAGTCGCATGAACGCCGCGCGACCCTGTCGCAGCGTCAGAAACCCGGGACCATCGACCTCGCGCTCGCGCAGCGGCTGCGCCGGCAGGTGGAGCATCGTCTCGAAGCCCAGCAGCTGGAGGCGAAAAGCGAGCGCCGCCGTCTCGCGATATTGCGGCAAGAGCGAGAAGGTGATCGGCACGCCGAGCTGGGTGAAGCCGACCTCCGCTCCCGGCTTGGCGCCGACGTCATCGATCACGATCGCGATGCGCGGGCGCTGGATCCGCGTTCGCGGCTGCAAATCGGCGCCGGGTCGCGGTTCGGCGTCGCTGACGGCGGGCGCTAGCAGGCTCGCGATCCAGCCGAGAAGCAGCGCCAAACGCAGCCATCGCTCGAGGTTGGCGGTGTCGATCGCCAGGTTCCGGCGCGTGCGCAGCAACGTCACACCTCAGCGCCGCAGATAGAGGTAGGGGTCGACGGCGCGGCCGTCCTCCCGCACTTCGAAGTAGAGCGCGGGCTTGGTGCGGAAGCCGCTCTTGCCGGCGAGAGCGAGGGAGTCGCCGCGCGAGACGAACTGGTTCTTGTGGACCAGCACCTTGTCGAGGTGC
>JAGQJP010000187.1 GCA_020430585.1 Myxococcales bacterium
CTGCGGCCAACAAACCTGCTGCAGCCGCTATCTGCAGAATTTCTCGCCGGTCACGATCAAGATGGCCAAGACCCAGAACCTGGTGCTCAACCCGCAGAAGGTCTCGGGGATCTGCGGGCGCTTGATGTGCTGCCTGGCCTACGAAAACGAGGTCTACGAAGAGCTGCGCAAAGAGCTGCCGTCGATGAACGAGCGCGTGCGCACCTCGATCGGCGAGGGCGTGGTCAAGGGCGTGATGATTATCGGCAAGCGGGTCAAGGTGCTGCACGACAACGGCGAGATGCAGGACTTCCACATCGGGGACGTCGAATGCCTCGGGCGTGCTCCGCGGCGCAGTCGGACGAGCCGCGGCGAAGGCGAAGACGCGCAGCCGACGGAATCGGAGGCGCGCACGGCTCCAGGGCCGCGAACGTCCCCAGAGACGCGAGCGGCTTCAGATTCGCGCCGAACCCGCACTCCCCGCCCCGAAGCGGCGCCGAAAACCGGACCCGAGCCAGACGCGAGCGAAGAAGCCGATGAGGCCTTCGAGGGTGAGGGGCCCGACAGCGTCGACGGTGGTTCTGGAAGTCTCGACGGCGAGAACGAGACGGGGGAGGACGGCAAGCCGAAACGACGACGCTCGAGCCGCGGTCGGCGTCGGCGACGACGCGGCGGCAAGAAGCCGGACGGGACGGAGAGTAGCGAATGACCTCGGGCTTTTTCGACAGCCACACGCACCTCGACGAAGAGGTCTTCGGCGACGAGCTCGGCGACGTGATCGGGCGCGCACACGGCGCTGGGGTAAAGTGGATGGTGACGATCGGCGCGGGGGCGACGCTCGATACGTCGCGTCGGGCCGTCGAGCTGGCGCAACGCGAGGAGACGGTCTGGGCGACGGTGGGGATTCATCCGCACCACGCCGATCTCGTCAGCGACACCGCAATCGAGGAGCTGACGGCGCTCGCCAAGCGGCCGAAGGTCGTCGCCCTCGGCGAGATGGGGCTCGATTTCCACTACGATTTCCAGCCCGTGGAGCTGCAGCGCGACGCCTTCGCACGACAGATCGAGCTGGCGCGCGAGCTCGATCTTCCGGTCGTGATCCACAGCCGCAGCGCGGAGCGCGAGTGCCTCGATCTGCTCTGTGCTGGCGGGCCTCCCAAGCGTCGCGGAATTTTCCACTGCTATACGGGCGATGTCGCCACCGCCGAGGCGATCCTGGCACGAGACTTTTGGATCTCGATCCCGGGGATCGTCACGTTCAAGAAGGCCGCCGAGATGCACGCCCTGGTCGAGGCGCTCCCGCTCGAGCGCTTGCTGATCGAGACCGACGCACCGTACCTGGCGCCGCATCCCCACCGCGGGAAGCGCAACGAGCCGGCGCTGATCGTCCACACGGCGACCAAGATCGCCGAGATCAAGAACGCCTCCCTCGACGAGGTGGCCCAAGTCACCGCCTGCAACGCGTGGCAAGCCTATTTCTTCGATCGACACCACCATGGCTCCCCCAACGTCTCGTGAGGTGAGCGTCCGACCGACCGCCGATCCGATCGAACGGTGCCGCGCCGCGATCCTCGCGATTGTGCTCGCCGCGGTCCTCTTCGGTCTGCTCGGAGCGTGCGAGAAGCGGCCGAGCGGCGGGGGCGAGCCTCCGAGTGTGGACCTCGCGCCGCGGGGACTGCCCGCTCCCGCTGTGGTCGAGCGCCTGTTTCGCGCGGCTCGTGGGGGTGACGAGCGGAGCTTCCGCAGCTGCTTCAGCCGAGACTCCCGGCGGCTCCTCGTGGCGCTGTTCCTCGCCACCTCGAGTCGGAGCGACGTCGTCACCCCGACGCCCGCCGACGTGGACGCGGCGACGAACCCCACCGACGGGGGCTGGCGCGCACTGATGGCGCTCCACCGCAGACTAGGACCACCCGTCGTCACCGCCATCGCACGGATCGGCCCCAAACGTCAGCGCCTGACGCTCGGTCGCGGCGAGACCACGAGTCAGATCGAGCTCATCCTCGAGGGCACGCAATGGCGGGTCGACCTGACCCACCACCGCGACGTCGAGTCCTTGAAGAAGGTCCTCGCACGGCTGCGTCGAGAGGCACCGAAGCGCTGAGAAACCTGGGCCCGCCACGATCGAGCATATGGTTTACATCATACATAAAAATCGCTAAGGTGGGGCTGACTCCACAACCCGACGGGTGCAGCGATGCGGTACGACGACATCTTCACACAAGAGCACAAGATCTTTCGCAAAAGCGTGCGTGATTACGTCGAGCGCGAGTTGGCGCCACACGCCGACGAGTGGGAGGCGGCGGGGATCTTCCCGCGCTCGGTCTACGAGCGGATGGGCGAGCTCGGCTTCCTCGGGATCAACAAGCCCGTCGAGTACGGTGGCTCGGGGCTCGACTACTGGTATACCGTCGCCTTCGCCGAGGAGCTCGTGCGCTGCCGGATGGCGGGCCTCTCGATGTCGATCCTGGTGCAGACCGACATGGCGACGCCGATCATCGCCGAGCTCGGCACCGACGAGCAGAAGCGCGAGTTCATGGCGCCCGCGCTCCGCGGTGAGAAGATCGCCGCCCTCGGCGTCTCCGAGCCCGACGCCGGCAGCGACGTCGCCTCGATCCGCACCAAGGCGGTCAAGGATGGTGACGACTACGTGATCAACGGCTACAAGACCTATATCACCAACGGCACCCGCGCCGATTTCATCACCCTCGCGGTGCGCACGGGCGCCGAAGGGTTCGGTGGGATCTCGCTCGTGCTCTTCCCAACGGACACCAAGGGCTTCAAGGTCGTGAAGAAGCTGAACAAGCTCGGCAACAAGAGCTCGGACACCGCCGAGATCGCCTTCGAGGATTGCCGCATCCCGCGACGCTACCTGCTGGGCAACGAGGGCCATGGCTTCTACTACATCATGCGCAACTTCCAGGGCGAGCGTCTGATCGGCGCGATCGCCGCCGTCGCGGGCGCTCAACGGCTGCTCGAGGCGACGATCGCCTACTGCAAGGAGCGCAAGGCCTTCGGCCGGCCGATCGCCAAGTTTCAAGTCAATCGCCACAAGATCGTCGACATGGCGACCGAGCTCGAGGCGGGGCGCCAGCTCGCCTATCACGCCGTCGACCTCTTCGACCACAAGAAAGAGTGCACCCGGGAGATCTCGATGGCCAAGCTCTTCTGCGGCGAGACCGCAGTCAAGGTCGCTCACCACTGCCTTCAGCTCTACGGAGGGGCGGGGTACATGGAGGAGTTCGACGTCGCCCGGGCGTTCCGCGACACCCGGCTGATCACGATCGGTGGCGGAACCTCCGAAATCATGAAGGAGATCATCGGTAAGCTGATGGGCCTCTAGTCCCCCTCCGAACCCACCGAACGTCGCGCTAGCGCTTGCCACTCGCGGGATTCCTGTGATAGGATGGCGGCAACAAGCGACACGCGGTACAGCCCGTATTTGCGGGCTCATCTGACCCAAATCCCCCCGGGTCGCCCGCCCCAGGCCGAGCGACTCACGACGACAACGCCCGCGTCCTCCGACGCGTGGGGCCGTATGGGAGAAAACCGATGCTATCGGGAAATTTCGTCAATCGTATCGCCAAGTTCCAAAACGTCGAGGAGTTCCAGGATCACCACTGGACCGGCACGTTCGAAGAGTACCTGCAGCTGGTGAAACGAAATCCCAAAGTCACGCGCACCGCGCACCAGCGGCTCTACGACATGGTGCTCTCCTTCGGCACCGAAGAGTACTTCGACAACAAGAAGAAGATCGTGCGCTACAACTTCTTCAACGACCCGATCGACAACGGCAAGGACGCCGTCTTCGGGCTCGACATCCCGTTGATGAAGCTCGTGAACTTCTTCAAGTCGGCGGCGAACTACTATGGCACCGAGAAGCGCGTGCTGCTCTTGCACGGCCCCGTCGGCAGCTCGAAGTCGACCATCGTGCGGCTCTTGAAGAAGGGGATCGAATACTACTCGCGTACGCCCGAAGGCGCGCTCTACACCTTCGAGTGGGTCGACGTCGACGGCCAGTCGGTGATCCACTGCCCGATGAACGACGAGCCGCTGAACCTGATCCCCCTCGATTGGCGCGAGCAGGCGCTCGAAGAGCTCGGGCTCCACGGCGACACCTATCGGATCACGACACGCAAGCAGCTCAACCCCCACTGCCGCTTCATCTTCAACAACCTGATGGAGAAGTACAAGGGCAACTGGGAGAAGGTGATCGCCCACATCCGCGTCAAGCGCCTGATCTTCTCGGAGCAGGACCGCATCGGCGTCGGCACCTTCCAGCCCAAGGACGAGAAGAAC
>JAGQJP010000188.1 GCA_020430585.1 Myxococcales bacterium
CGCTCGGCGTAGCGCTTCTCTGCGAGCTGTTTGATGTGGCTTCGCAACGACTGGGCGTGAGCTCGTTGGGCCTCGTCGGCGGCGCCGTCGTCCTCGGCGCGCGAATAGCGCTCGTATGCCGTCAACGAGACCTTGGCGTCGATCACCAGCCGACGATCGTCGGGGAGGAAGATCACCGCGTCGGGACGCGCCGCGCCATCGGGCCCGGCGACGTGCAGCTGCAATTGGTACTCGCGGCCCGCGACGAGACCCGACAGCTCGAGCACGCGCTCGAGCATCAACTCGCCCCAGGCGCCCTGGACCCGTAAGTCGCCCTTTAGCGCCGTCGTCAGCTGTTGGGCCTGGTCCGAGAGGGCGACGCTCTGCTGGCCGAGACGATCGACGTGCTGCTTGAGGGCGAAGGTCTCTTTTCCCGACTGCTGCACCGCCTCGCGGAAGGTGCGCAGCTCGAGGCCGAGGGGCTGCAGGAGCGACTGCAGAGCCCGCTCCGCCTGACCCTTGAACTCGCGGGTGCTCGCGTTTAGCGTCTCGGCGGCGAGACCGCGAAAGGTGAGCTCGAGCTGCTCACGCTGCTCCTGTTGGTGTGAGAGCCGTTCATGCAGCGTCTCCAGCTGGAGCCGGGCGTGCTCGCGCTCGATCCGCCGCTCCAGCTCGAGCTGCTGGAGTCGCGCACGGGCGACCAGGCGCATCACCGCGACGGTCGACAGCGCGCCGACGAGCAGCCCGACGCTCCCGAAGACGAGGCCGATTTCCAGCATCGCGTGCTCCTTTCCACTCCAGGGTGGACGCAACATCTTGTGCCCTCTCAGAATACTCTACAAAATCTGGTTCGACAAAAACTGTCGCCCGGGATTGACTTTTCACGAAAAAACGCCACAGTGGGGGGAACGAGCAACGGGGAGGCGCACCGAGGTGCAAACCGCAGACGTCTTGATTCAACGCGCATCGTGGCTCGGCTTCGACGCGCTGACAGAGAAGCTACGAGCGCGGGTGGCGCCCCGCGACCTCGACGCCCCCGACGACCACGGCGAGGAGATCCGTTCCGACGTCGCCGAGGCGCTCGGCACTGAGGACCGACAGGAGCGGGAGGCGGCTGCGCTCGACCTGCTGCGGCGCTATCCATACTCCAGCGCGCTGATCGAGGCGCTGCTCGACCGCGGCTGGCTCGACGACCGCCCGCTCGAGGCGGCGCTCTTCGCCTGGGACGCGCTCAATCACATCTTCTTTCCCGTCGACCAGCCGGGAATCGTCGCTCGGCTCGCGTCGACCGCGCGCCCGGCGGGCGATCTCTTGCCTGGAGAGACGTCGCTCTTCGTTCCGCTTCGCGGTGACGCGTTGGCCGACGCGATCGATCGCTTCTTCTCGGCGAGCGACGAGAGCGACGGTGGGACACTGGCGCGAGCCAAGCGCAGCGGCCTGCGGGGTGATGAGCTCGATGCCGCAGAGCTTGCCGAGCTCGCCGAGGCCGCGCAGCAGCAAGGCGACGCCGAGGCGACCTTCGTGCTCGAGGGAGTTGGTGGCTTCGCCGACGAGGAGAGTCGCTTCGAAGCGATTGTCGCGCTCCTCGAGTCGGCGCGCGAGCTCGTGAGCCGTGGGTTTCCGACGCTGGCAAGCTTCAAGCTGGCGGTGGTCGAGGCGATCGAAGACGACGACGAGGCTCGGCGCATGATGGGCGAGCTGCTCCTCGATCAGGGGCGCATCGACGACGCGGCGTCGCTCTTCGACGAGAGTGAGCTCGACGAAGAGATCGACGATTGCGTGCAGTTTCACGTCGGCTTCGGAGCGCGGGTGGCGATCGAGCGCGGCGATTTCGAGCGGGCGAACCAGCTACTCGTACCCTACTTCAACGGCGCACAGACGATGCACGAAGCCGTCGAGATGGCGCGGACCTATCCCGAGCTGGCGGTTGCGGCGGCCGAGCTGATCGTCCGAACGCAACAACCCAATCCCCTGGCGCGGACGATCGACGTGGTCTGTCGCCAAGACGAGCTCAACCGTGCGGCGCATCGACTGCGGGCGATCGCGCTGCTCGGGCAGGCGGTGAAGGGCGGCGCGACGATCGGCGAGGCCTTGTCCACGCTCGTGCGGCTAACCGACGTTTTTCCCGGCTATCGCCCGCTCTGGAGCTCGATCGCGACGATCGCCCAGCAAGGGCGCGTGCCGGGTGACGACTACATGGCGCTGATCGGGCGCCAGCTCGAGCGTCAACCCCAGTCCAGCTTCGTCTGGTACATGCTGGGGCTCGGCCTGGAGGGTGAGGCGCAGGCCGCGTTCGCCGAGGACTACGATCGCTTGCTTCAGGCGCAGGTTGCCCAGTGCCGCCGCTCGCCCCACCTGGTCGCGATCGACGGCGAGGCTGGCGACGGCTAGAGTGCGTCCTGCCTGGCGCCTGCATGATCGCTGCTCGACGCGCGTCGAAGCGCGCGGGCGAAGGCTAGACGCGTCCCAGGGTGCGGGCGAAGGCTAGACGCGTCGCAGGGTGCAGGCGAAGGCTAGACGCGTCGTAGGGGGCAGAGGCGAAGGCTAGACGCGTCGTAGGGCGCAGGCGAAGAATCCGTCGAAGCGATCGTTCGGAAGAATGCGCACGGCTCCCGCCATCGTCGGGTCGAGATCGATCGTATCGGTTCGCGCGAGTCCCCGTCGGAATGGCACGCTGGCGGGAAGCGAGAGCGGCTCGATCCCAAAGCCTGGCGTTCTCGTCGGATCGCTCTTCGACTCGCGGAGCAGCCGATCGACGACGGCCTCGTTCTCTTCTACCGCGAAGGAACACGTGCAGTAGAGCACGACCCCCCCAGGCTTCACGCTCTGCAGGGCCGAGCGCAGCAGCTTGACCTGCTTTCGCCCACATTCTCGGACTTTTCGCAGGCTCCAGTGTTCGTAGCTCGACGGCTCGTCGAGTCGAATCCGCGCCTCGGACGAGCAGGGGGCGTCGAGGAGCACGCGATCGAACATCGCCGGGCAATCGCGTCCCACGCCCGTCCCGTCGCGCATGTAGGCGCGGGCGATCGAGACACCTGCGCGCTCGAGGTTCGCCTTGAGCCGGAAGAAGCGCGTGCGGATCGGTTCGACGACGGAGAGGCGACCACGATTCTGCATTCTGTCGGCGATGTGCAGCGCTTTTCCGCCGGGAGCCGCGGCGAGGTCCAACACGATCTCGTCGGGGTGTGGATCGAGCAGCAGCGCGGCGAGCTGGCTGGAGGCGTTCTGGACGTAGAGCCGACCATCGCCGACGAGGGGGTGGTGTGTCAGCTCTGCACGCTGTTGTGCGGGCACGCTGAAGCTCGTCGCGCTCCAATCGAAGGGCGTGGGGTCGAGCGCACTCTGGCGCAGGGCGACGAGCGCCGACTCGACGTCGACGCGCAGCTGATTGACGCGGAACGAGCATGCCTTCGGGCGCCGCATACTCGAGAGCACCGCGTCACTAATCGGTGGCGGGTAGATCGTCTCCAGGTGGCGACAGAAGGCGTCGATCGGTTTCGGATGAGCCATCGTTGGCGATATAGCTCAGTTTCCCAAATGGTGCAAGTCCAGGCATGCCGGCTCGCAGCTTCGGACGTCGTCGGGGCCCCCATGTCCGCTCGAACGACTCGGGGGGTCTCCCTGCCGGCCGCGCCGAAACGATGCGGGGGGGCGCGGCTGCCCGCCGAGACGCTGGATTTCATTGGGCGACGGCTGGCGTGCGAAAAGCCGAAACCTGCTGCTCGCCGCGGCGCGGGCCCGTGGTATTTGACGATGGCTTCCAGCGATTATCATCCACCAGACCACCCCGAGGAACGCGACGGGTAACCCGTCGGTGGATTCTGGCCATTGGACGACATCACTGGCCATCGAGGACATCGCTGGCCATCGAGCGGCCGAGTCGCTAGAATGATCAGACACCCTCAGTCATCGGACGACCAGCAAGGGAGATCCGCTCATGCCCGAATCGAAACTGCGACGATTGCGCGTACTGGCGCTCGCTCTGGCCCTCGCGCTAGCCGGCTGCTCGAGCTCGAACAAGACGAGCGGCGATGCGACGACCACCGACACGAGCGGCGATGCGACCACCTCTGACACGAGCGGCGCCGATACGGTTGTCGATTCGTCCGGGCTCGACATTTCGGGCGGCGATCTCGGCTCCGATGCTGCGATCGACGATCAGACGAACACGACCGACACGAGCGGCGGCGAAGATGCCGGGCCGGACGTCTCGCCGCTCGACCTCGGAACGAGCGACGCACCGACCTCCGACGCGATCGTTCCGCCCGATGTGACGACCTCACCGGGAATGCTCAGCGCCGTCTGGGCGAACAACGGGCAGGACAAAGTCGTGCAAAGCGATCTGCGCGCGTCCACCAACGCCGACTCGGTGAAGAACAGCGTCTGGGACGGTACGACGATCCGCATCTTTGGCGCGCGCAACGAAGTCGTTGCCTTCAACCTCGTGCTCGAGGCGAAGGACGCCGACGTCGCGAACGTCAGCGTCGAGCTCACCTCGCTCGCCGGCACGGGTGGCTCGATCGACTCGACCCCGGCCCCCGATGCGTCCGGGCTCTACAACTGGCTGAAGCGTCCGATCGAGCTCTTCTACATTCGCTATCTCGAGATCAAGGGGCTCTCGAATCTGGCCTACGAATGGTATTACGATGAACGCCATGTGCCGAAGCGGTTGCGCCGCCCCTTCACGGGAGACGGCGTCGGCAGCGGGACCTGGACCGATCGGCCGGATCACAACAAGCTCTACCCCGAGATCGCCGTGCCCCTCGAGCTGCATCCGAGCTTCACGATCAAGAAGGGGCAAAACCAGAGCATCTGGGTCGACGTCTACATCCCGAAGGGGCTCGCGCCCGGCGACTACGCGGGCACCGTCGTCGTCAAAGAGAACGGCGTTGCGACCCGAGCGCTGCCCGTGTTGCTGACCGTGCGCAACTTCACGCTTCCCGACAAGCCGAGCGCCCAGACGATGATCGTGTTGGGCTACGAAGACCTCAATCGGCGCTATCAGGGGAAGGATTGGTTCGACAACTCGACCGACGAAGACAAGGCGACGACGATTCGCGACAAGCACTTCCTCATCGCGCATCGCCACAAGCTGTCCCTGGTCGGCGGATATTCGAGCTCGACCGAGATGTTGCCGCACTGGGTTCCTCGCCTCGACGGCTCGCTCTTCACCGCGAAAAACGGGTACGACGGGCCTGGTGTCGGCGTTGGCAACGGGATCTATGTCGTCGGGCTCTACGGCGGTTGGCAGGGAAGCTGGGACACGGGCTCCGAGAGTGACATGCACCAGAAGTCCGACTACTGGGTCGACTGGTTCACGAAGAACGCCCCGGGCACGCTCTACTTCCTCTACCTCACCGACGAGCCCGGAAGCGACGGGTACGCCGAGGTCGAGCAGTGGTCGAAGTGGATCGATTCGAACAGCGGCGTGGGCAAGAACCTGTTGACCTTCAGCACGGTCAGCTTCAGCGCGGCGGCGACCTCGATGCCGACCCTCGACATCCCCTGCATGTGGACGAGCTTTGGGCCGACGGCCAAGTTCCAGACCGACTACGAGACCTTCGCGAACGACGCCAGCAAGCGGACCTGCATGTACAACGGCAATCGCCCCGCCTCGGGCTCGTTCGCCACCGAAGACGATGGCGTCGCCCTGCGCGTTCTGGCCTGGACCCAATACAAGTTCAAGCTCGACTTCTGGTTCTTCTGGGAGTCGACGTATTATAACGACTTTCAGGGTACGGGCGATCAGACCAACCTCTTCCATGAGGCGCGCACGTTCGGGACCAAGGACGAGAACGATCCGATCGGCGGTGAGCAGGGCTGGAACTACACCAACGGAGACGGCGTGTTGTTCTATCCCGGTACCGACACCGTCTTCCCCGCGGACTCTTACGGCGTCGAGGGTCCCTTCGTCAGCCTGCGGATGAAGCTCTGGCGCCGCGGGATCCAGGACGTCGACTACCTGACGCTGGCCCGACAGAAAAACCCGACGGCCGTCGACGCGCTCGTCCAAAAGATGCTACCCAAAGTGCTCTGGGAGTACGGAGTGAGCGACCCGAAGGACCCGACCTGGGTCAAGACGGAGATCGCCTGGTCGATCGATCCCGACGTCTGGGAGGCGGCACGCAAGCAGCTCGCCGATATCATCACCGGCAATTGAGGCTAGCCGCTTCGGGGCTGGATCCAGGTCAGGGGCTTCATTCTCTCGAAGAGGGCGTCGAGGAAGATCCGCAGCTTCGCGCTCGCCTCCCGGGAACCGGCGTAGAGCGCGTTCAGCGGGATGTCGCTCGAGCACCACTCGGGAAGCAGCGCGACCAGGCGACCATCGGCGATCTCCTCGAGGCAGTCGAACGCCGGCAGCAACGCGACGCCGACACCGCTCGCGGCGGCCTCCTTGAGCAGCGTATAGTTGTTCGAGATCAACCGCGGGCTGAGGCGCACCTCCTCTCGCCCCGCCTTGCCCTCCAGAATCCACCGCCCGGGGGAGCCGCCGATTCGAAAGCTGAGGGTGGTGTGGCGCCGCAGATCGTCGGGGATTGCTGGAGCGCCGTGGACCTCGAGATACGCGGGGCTCGCGCAAACCAGTCGCTGCGTGTACCCGAGAAACCTCGCGTGGAGTCGGCTATCGGGGATCGACCCGGCGCGGATCGCGATATCGAACCCCTCATCGACGAGATCGACGAGGCGCTCGGTGAGGACGGCGTCGATATCGACCTTCGGGTAGCGCGCCGTGAGCTCATAGACCAGCGGGCCCAAAAGCGCGGTCCCGAACTCGACGGGCGCCGTGACCCGCAACAGGCCGCTCGGCTCGGCGCGCCATGCCGCGACGCGGCTCTCGGCGGTGCGCAGCTCGTCGAGGATCCGCCGCACGTCGTCGTAGAAGCTTTCGCCCGCTTCGCTCAGCCGCAATCGGCGCGTCGTGCGCTCGACGAGGCGCAGGCCGAGCCGCGCTTCGAGGGCCGTCAGGCGGCGGCTGACGGTGGACTTGGGTAGGCCCAACTCTCGTGCGGCTCCCGTGATGCTGCCCAGTCGAGCGACAGCGGCGAAGATCGCCAGCTCGTCAATTGTTCCGTTCATGGAACAATATTTTGTCAGAAGGACCTCTTGTTGCGCAAGTGGAACGTGACTACGATGAAAGGCAGAGGGACAGCGACCGACTCACGAAGGAGGGGACACGATGTTCCAAATACGACGTGCCAACGAGCGCTTTCACAGCGTGACGGGATGGCTCGACAGCCATCACACCTTTTCCTTTGGCCAGCACTATCACCCCGAGCACCTCGGCTTCGGCGCGCTACGCGTGATCAACGACGACCGCGTCGC
>JAGQJP010000189.1 GCA_020430585.1 Myxococcales bacterium
CACGTCGTACCCCGCTTTCCGCGCCTCTACGAGTCCCATCAACACGTAGGCGCTCATCATCGCGTCGGAGGTTCCGCCGCTCCACCAACCCCAACCGCCGTCGCTGTGTTGCATTCGGTAGAGCCGCATGAAGCCGCTGCGCACCATCGCGTTCAGCCGCGCGCGATCGAAGACCGGGCTTCTCCACCAGGCGTGCTCGCGACCGAGGGGGTGGAGCAGCGACGCCTTCTCTTTGAGCGCTGGGATCGCCTCGAGCTTGATCCCGAGCTTTCGCAGCGTGCGCGCTACGAGCGCCGCGGGCAGAAATCGGCTCATCGTCTGCTCGACGCAGCCATAGGGATAATCGATCAGATAGGGCAACGCGCTGAGCAGCACACCTCCCAGGCTCGGCTCCAAGACCAGCGTGAGCGCCGTCGTCTCCTTGCGCCGCTCTTTGGGCACGGTGAACTGGAGCCTGAGCGATCCCGCCTTTCGCAGAACGCCGCTGCGGGTCACCATCGTCTTCGCTCCGTAGGCGGAGATCGGCACCGCCAGGCGTAGGCCGTCCTGTTCACCACCGCCCTCGGCGTGCAGCGTCAGCACGGCCTTGCCGGCACGGAGGGCCAAGGCCTGAAAATCGACGCGTTTGGAGGCGTGTGGTGGCACGAGCAGCGTCCGCTTGAGCTCTCCCGACGCCTTCAAGAGGGCCGACGGCATCGTCAGCTGAAGGGCGACCTGCATCGGCTTGGCGGTCTTGTTGTGAACGATCGCGGCGAAGCTCACCCGGTCCCCCTCGACCAGGAAACGCGGCATCTCGAGACGCGCCACCAGCCGCTTCGTCGTCCGCACCGAGAGCGTCGCGCGGCCGACCCGCGTCGTTCCGGTGATCGCGATCGCCCGCACAGCCCAGGTCGTCAGATTCTCGGGATAGCGCAGCGTGACGGTCGCCAGCCCTCGAGCGTTCGTCGTCACCGCCGGCGCCCAGAGCGCCGTGTCGGCAAACGCCTTGCGGATTCCGGGCTGGTTCACCGGCTGGCGCGGCGTCTCGAGCACCTCCGGCCGTTTCTTTCCGTTCTTGCCGCCCTCTCGACGCCGATTGTCCTCGGACTTGGTCTTCGACAGCACCACCGTGTTCCGGTCTACGAGCCGATCGATGTTCTGACCATCCATCTCGTCGTCCAGCTTTCCGTAACCGCCTCTGTAGTATCTCCGGAGGTAGTGGCGCCCGATGCTCGGCAGGCCGCCGCTTTTGTACCGAAAGATCGGATAGTCGCTGACGCTCACCGCCGACGAATAGAATTGCGCCGAGTGATACAGCCGGGTCGAGATATAGCGCCGCTTCCCGTAGAAGTAGCTGCGAATGTCGCCCGTGGTCTCTCGCTGGATATAGAGCAGCGACGCGTCGAAGACCGACAGGCTCAGCTCGGTGGCGACGGGGCGCCCCTTGCTGTCCCGCACGCGAATCTGGAAACGGCCCTTCTCGCCCGGCTTGTAGCTCGGCTTGTCCGCCGTCAGCCGAACGTCGAGGATCTTGTCCGCTGGTGGCACATAGAGCGCCCGCTGCGCGAGGTAGGCCTTGAAGTCGTGAATCATCGCGACGTTCGCTTGGAAATTGGGCGAGAGCCCCCCGGTCGCGGGAAACCGTACGCGCGCCGCGGTTCCATCGAGAGTCAAGACCCGTTGATGGAGCAACTCGTCGCCACCGCTCACGGCAAACCAGACCGTAGCGTTCGCCACGGGGCTGGTGATCAAGAGCTCGACGAACTCGCCGCGGCGATAGGTCCGCTTCTTCGAGCGGATCCGCAGCTTGTCGAAACGGAACAGCGCTTGGCTGCAACGCTCGGCGACGACGTAGACCCAGGTCACCCGTCGGCCGACGCCGCCGTCGGCGGCACGCAGCTCGGCGCTGAGACGATAGCTCCCCGACTTGGCGAGCACGAAGCGCACCTCGCCCTCGCCTTCGCGATCGGAGCCGATCGTCAGCGTGCGAATCGCCTCGAACGTCGGTTTCTGACCGAGGGCATATCGCACCCGCTCGATCGTCAGCTTCCCGGTTGCGCGGATGGGCGCGTCGTTCGCCGTCAGCGCGTGGAGCTTCAATGTCAGCTCATCATTGGGCGCGTAGAATCCGCGATGGGGATAGAGGTAGACGAAGAAGGGATCGCGGGTCACCTTGATCGAGCCCGCACCCTGAATCGTTCGGCGCGAGAGGTCGCGCACCGTCGCCTGGATCGTGTACGTCCAGTCGTGCTTCCCGTCGCTCTCGGGGGTCGGCAGATCGATCGTCAGCTCGCCACGTGCGTTGGTCAGTCCCTTGCCCGAGGCGACGAGCTCGCCGCGGCCGACGTAGGGGCGCTCGAAGATGATCCCGTAGCCCTTGCCGTAGAGCCAATCGAAGCGGCTCGCTGGCGTATGGGAATGCCAATAGGTGGTGCGATAGACCGCGTAGCTCACGTTGGCGCTCACGACGGGGCCGCCGAAGTAGTAGACACCACGGATCGTCGCGCGGAGCTTCTGTCCCGGACGCGCGAGCTCGGTGTTGGGAACGACCTTGACCTCGAATTCCGGCTTCTTGTACTCCTCGACGCGAACGTAGCGACCCGCCGACTGATAGGTCGCCAAGCCCTGGCGCTTGACCCAGACGTCGACGCGGTATCGGCCGAGCGCCGCTTCCGGGTCGAGGCGCAGCTCGCCCATCAGGCTCCCGTTGGCGCTCGTCTTGAGAAACTTCTCGAAGATCACGGCATTCTTCGCATCGAGAACGCGGATCCGGCAGGTCAGACCGGGAGCGTTCTTATAGCGCCCCTCGCGGTAGATCCGCACGACGTGTTTGAATTTGAGCAGCTGGCCGGGTCGATAGACCGGACGGTCCGTCGTCGTGAAGACCTTGAACTGCTCGTACTGTTTGGTGTGGCTGAGGTAGAGATAGCGCGTTCCCGTGATCGCGTAGTGCTCGCCGTCTCGCACCAAGGCCTCGACTTGGCTATAGCCGATCCGGGAGGTGCGTGTCACGTACGTCGCGCGACCCCGAGCGTCGGTGCGCAACGTCGCGCTCCGCGAGTCGCGTCGTGCGAGGTTGCTGTCGTAGTAACTCTCCTTGACCGTCAGCCTGGCGCCCGCGATCGGCCGCCCCGTCGTCCCGTCGGTGACGAGGTAGTGAACTTTGCCGCGCTCGGTCGCTTCCAGAACGATCCGATTGGTCACCAGGAACAACCGCGCGATCTGATAGTTCGGCCCACGGGCGTGGAAGACGTAGGCGCCGACGGGCAGGCGGGGCAAGGTCACGTAGCCGCTCGTCATGCGGTGATCGCCTTCGTCGAGGGAGCGATAGACCAGCCGCGCGACTCGCTCACCCGTCGACGGACCGAGCGCCGAGACTTTGCCGAAGAGCTGCTCGACGCTGTAGAGCACGGGGTGAGTCGCAACGAGGCGCCGACCAAAGGCGCGCTCGAGGTCGACGCGGTAGATGTCGATCGTGATCGAACGGGTGTTGCGCGCCGAGATCGACCAGCGCAACAAGGTGGCGGGTCGCGATACCGTCGATCCGCCGAGATAGAAGAACGGCTTGCGCAGATTGAGCAGCGCAGCCTTCACGTCGCCGAAGTAGCGGCTCTTGGGGTAGCGCGCGAGGAAACGCACGTAGACCTCCCGAGCGAGGGCGTACTGCTTTCGATGCTCGTAGACGCGCCCGAGAAACGCGAGATATAGGTCGTGCTTTTTCCCGCCGCGCGCCTCGCGCAGCGCGCGCTTCATCAGCGCCACAGGATCTTGTGACGGTCCCGGGTCGTAGGGCGGAAAATGAAACTGCGTCGCGCCATTCTTGCGGCTCTTCGCGTAGCGCGTGCGCGCCTCCTTCCGACGCTTGCGATACGCGGCATCGTCCGCGGTGGGGTAGGCAGCGAGAAACTTCGCCTTCAGATAGAGCGCGTGCCAGGACGGCTCGTGCGTCGGGCGCGGCGCGTCCAACCGCCGAATCTCCTCGGCGAGAAAGAGGATCTTCGTGCGGCCGGGCCAGTCTGGGCGGTAGATGTCGCTCGGTTTCGGCGGCGTCAACGGCGCGTGCGGTAGCTGGGGGTCGGCGAGGCGGGGCGCGCTGTGCTCGAGCTGCTCGATCAGGGCTAGCTCGTTCTCGCACGCCTCCAGCCTTACATCAGCGCCACGCGCGTCGTCACGTACGCTCCCGGATGCAGCCAGATAGAGCCGATAGAGCTCGCGTGCCCGCTCGCGCAGCTCGACAGCCCGCTTCTGGTGGGTGTAATAGAGGTAACGATAGCGTCCGTGGCGCTCTTCGCGGTTGTAGGAGATCGTTTTTCCTCGTTCGTACCCGTAGCGTGGCAGCCACTCGGCATAGAATCGAGCCTTCAAGACGTCGGCCCGCGCCTCCCAGAGCGTTCCGGGGCGTCGCTTGATGAAATCGCGCAACGCGGCGAGCGCCTGGTCGTATTCCATCAACATGCGATGACAGCGGACGCGTTGCAGAATCGCCCGCGGCGCGAGACCATCGTTCGGATGGCGCGTAAGAAAGCGCTGATACGCCTCGAGTGCCTGGCGATAGTTCTTCTTCGCGAACTGAACATCGGCCGTCTGCAGATCGACGCTCGTGGTCTGTGTTCGCGCCCAGTTTCCACGGTAGCTCAGCCGTTTCGGCTTCGGCGCCGCGATCACAGCCGCGCAAGCCAACACCGAACACAGCACGACCAAACCAACAAGCCACGCATTCGCCTTCCATTCTCTCATCATCCGCTCTCCCTCGGGTCCGCCCACGTACGGTTGCTGCTGACGTTCGAGCGGCGAAATCGATCTACTGGCAATGACCGCATTGCCCCGTCTCGCCGCGAGAGTTCAGACGGCTCGTGATCGCCCGAACCTTTGCCCCGACGCGCAGACGAGAGACGAGCTGGAAGACGTGACACAACCTGCCGCAAACCGCGGTCCGACAGCGGATCTCGAACCCGCTGGGGGTCCCTACGAGCTCGCAATCGATGACAGCGAGACGACGCAGCGAGGCGGCTGAGCAGCGAACCAAAGAGCCGGACGTACCGCCGTGGCGAACGATGCAGGGCGGTGCATCCCTGGTCTTGACAGGCCTTCCGTGGCGTAGCTGCGCCGGCGAGGCGATCAGCTGGCGCCGCAGCTCGGCGAGCAGTCGGACCGGATCGGGAACCAGGTGGAGCCGATCGCGACGAATCACCCGGTGGCGGACCAGAGACTCGAGCACCGCCCGCCGGAGAGCGTCTGCGCTGGCGAAGGCGCTCTGGCGAAGCACGTCGAGGGCCCAGCGGCTTTTTGGCCGGCTTGCCAGCTGGTCGAGACGACCGACGAGAGCCAGCTTCTGCCGGAGCGCGACGGCTGGGCTCAGCAAGCAGAGCTGAAAATCGAGGGGCGCGCCCAACGCTTTGGGATCGGCGCAGCGCCGACCCGCGCACGCCACCGACGAGTAGCAGAGGAGCGCCACGACGAGACAGCGACCAACGACGACACGGATCGGCCCCCGAAAATCGGGATCTCCTGCTCTCTCCATCTTCGGTACCTCGTGGCAAGGATCTCGACCGTCAGTCTACCACGATCGTCGACGAACCGGATCCGTCGGCCCTCGAAAGCGCCACACTCCCTCCACCCCTTGCCGGCGCCCCTTTTCGAGGTCGCACAATTCTGGTATCGTACGTGCTTTGGGAAAGACATCGTCGTCGATGGAGCCGGCCTGTGAACCCGCCCGCGCCAAAGCTCTCAATGAAGCTCTTCGAAGCGGTTTGCCGCTCGAGCCCCGATGTGATCGTAATCGCTTCGGAGAGCGGGACGATCCTCTTCGTCAGTGACCATTGCCGCAACCTGTTGGGGTACGAGGCGGCCGAGCTGTTGGGGATGTCCGTCGAGACGCTCGTCCCGAACGAGATCGAGCACCACCAACAGATGCGCGCCGGTTACAACAGCGAGCCGAAGCGCCGGCCGATGGGTTCGCGCCCGTTTCTCCGGGCGGTCCACAAATCGGGCGTCGAAGTTCCAGTCGATATCTCGTTGAGCCCAATCCCGCCGATCGACGGTCACACGGGCGGCTTGGTGCAGGCCGTGATGCGCGACGCAGGTCCGCGCTGGACGTTGCAAAAGGAGATGCTGGTCCAGAGCGTGGCGATGGACGCGGCGGCAAACGGGATCGTGATCACCGATCGAAGTGGAACCATCCGCTGGGTCAATCCCGCTGTGACCCGGATTACGGGCTACGGCAGCGACGAGCTGATCGGCGCACACACTCGTATCTTCAAGTCTGGCTTGCACGACGAGGCGTTCTACGACGGGCTCTGGCAGACGATCAGCGCGGGTCGGCCCTGGTTCGGCTCGATGGCGAACCGACGCAAGAACGGATCGATCTACTACGAAGAGCAGCACATCGCCCCTGTTCGCGGAGACACCGGCGAGATCACGCACTTCATCGCGATCAAGCAGGACGTGACCGAGCGGCTGCGCGCCGAGCGCGAGCTGGAGGAGCGTAACCGCGAGCTGCAACAGCGCGTCGTCGAGATCGAGGGGCTGCACCGACAGCTGGTCGAGCAGGCGATCCGCGACCCGCTGACCAATCTCTTCAACCGCCGGTATCTCGACGAGATGCTCGAGCGAGAGGTGGCGCGCGCGATACGCTACCAAACCCCGCTCTCGGCGGTGCTCCTCGACGTCGATCACTTCAAGGACGTCAACGACCTGGCGGGCCACGCCGCGGGCGACGCGATCCTCGTCGGGCTCGCGGGGCTGCTGAAGTCGATGTTTCGCGCGGTCGATATCATCTGCCGCTACGGCGGGGACGAGTTCGTCGTCGTCCTTCCTGGGGCCGCGTTACACGACGCCGTCCGCCGCGCCGAGGACGTACGAACAGCCTTTGCGACGTTGCGGGCCACGGTCGACAGCGCCGCGATCGTCCCGCCCTGCAGCCTCTCGTTGGGGGTGGCGCAGTTTCGTACGGGTGAAGAGAGTGCCCAGGCGCTGATCGAGCGCGCCGACCAGGCGCTCTACGAAGCCAAACATCTCGGTCGCAACCGCACCGTTCCGGCAGGCGAAACCCCTTGAGCGCCGACCGACCTCTCGACCCTCGCCGCCGCGCGCTGCGCTGAGCTGCTCATCGATTGTAGCGCAGCACGTGGCCCCGAAAGGGGTGAACGAGATCGGCGAGCGGAGCGGGGCGATTCTGACTGTGCGAGAACCCGAGACTCACCATGCGCTTGCTGAAGCGCGCGTGGTGGCCACGGCCGGGGTCGACGAGGACGACGTCGCAACGAGTGGCGGCGTGTCGTTCGATGAAACCGGCGAGCAGGCTGACGTGGACCGGTTCGTAGAGGATGTCACTGCCGATCAGCAGGTCGAAGCGGCCCAACCCGTTTTCGCCACCGCCCCAATCGGCACGCACGAAGGGGATCGCCCTGCCGTTGTTGAGCGAGACGTTCACGTCGAGAAAGCCCGCAACCTCGGGGTGATAGTCGGTCGCCGTGATATCGGCGAGACGCTGGTTGAGGACCAGGCTCGCCAGGGCGATTCCACAGCCGACTTCGAGGATCCGCTTGCCGGCGACGTCGTGGAGGAACATCAGCTCCGCGAGAATCCGACCCGAGTCCCAGATCACACCGAAGATCGGCCAATTCGCCGCTGAGATTCCGCACTCCAGCGCGGCGCCGTCATCATCGGAGAACTGCTGCGTATCGCGCAGCGTGCGCACGTGGATATCGGTCTGTCCAAATTCGATCGTTCGGTAGCGGAGGCGTGGCGCGGACATGAGGCTCCTCGGGGTTGACGATACGCAGCGTTTCGCTCTCGATCGCCTTCGGATCGCCACGTCGTTGGCTCATCGTACAACCCTCGCCAGCTCGTGGCTACCAAAATAGCGGCGCAGCGCGTCAGCGGCGTCTGCCGCTCGATCCGCCGCGCCACCCAACTCGCGCGGCGCCTGAGCTCGACCTACGGCGGCGTCACGTTCGGTTGTGCCTCGGGCGGTGCCGTCGTTCCTCTGGTCGGGGTCAACGCGCTTGATTGAATGCCCGCGATCGGTATGCTTCTGGGTGTGGATCAATCGACCCCTCAGCGATCGGAACGCGGACACCGCCTGGCGCTGGCTCTGCCATTGGCGGTGATCTTCGTGCTCAGCGGCGCCGCATTCGCGCTCTTGACGCTGGCCCCCGAGCGCATCTTCGCCTGGGACGGGCTCTATCACATCAAATTCGCCTATCTCTTACGGACCGAGTCGATCGTTTCGACCCTGCGTTGGCTGCCGTTCACGATCGGAGGGGAGCTCGGCGTCGACCACCACTGGCTCTTCCACGTGTTGTTGATCCCCTTCACGTTCGGTGACCTGGTGCTGGGGCTCAAATGGGCGATGATCATCTACGGCGCCTTGGCCGTGACGATCTTCTACTGGGTGTTGCGGCAGATGAGGGTGCCCTGGCCGACGATTTTCACGCTGCTGCTGGTGGCGACGGGCGCACCCTTCATCCTGCGCCTGCTGATGGGGCGCGCGGGGACGATCGCCCTCCCTCTGATGCTACTCTTCGTGCTCTTCTTGCGCGAATCGCGCTGGCTCGCGCTCTGCGCGACGACCTACATCTTGACCTTGGCCTATGGGATCACGGTGATCCTCGGGCCGCTGGTCGTGATCGCCCTCGGGGCGCAGCTCGCCGTCGAGCGCCGCGTCGAGTGGCGCGCGCTGCTTTACACCGCCTTCGGGATCCTGCTCGGGTTGGTGGCGAACCCCTATTTCCCGAACAACTTCGAGTTCATGCTCTTCATCACACTGTTCAAGTTCAGCGCCAGCACCGGCAGCACACGGATCGGCGCCGAATGGGCGCCCTACGACACCTGGAACGCCCTGAGCCTGTTCTGGCCACTCTGGTTGGCGATCAGTGGCTCGCTGATCCATTCGCTGGCGCGACGGATTCGCTGGTCCCTCGACAGCTGGACGCTCTTCGCGATGTTCGTCTTCTTTCTCGTCTTCTTCCTCCGCCACTCGCGCTTCTTCGAGTATGCGGTCCCCTTTGGCGCGTTTTTTTGCGGGCTCTATTGGCGTGATGCGCTGGCACCGCCGCTATCGACGGGCAGTGTAGAGGGATCGTCGTCGATGCGCCCACCTATCGGCTTGTCGCCAGCGATCGACCGCCGCATCGTCGCCGCGCTGTTCGTCGTCGGAATCGCCCTCGGAGCACAGCGTCTGGTCGCGGCACGCGAAGGGATCGATCGCTTCGGCGCCAACCCCGACGCGATGAAAGACGAGGCGCTCTGGCTCGAGCGCCACACGCCGAAGGACGCGATCGTCTTCAACCTGCGCTACGACACCTTCCCCTATCTGTTCCTCCACAACCACCACAACCGCTACGTCACGGGGCTCGAGCCGCTTTGGATGCGCTATACCTCGCCCAAGCGCTTCGAGATCTACAACGCGATGGTCTGGAGTGGCCGCTACAAGGGCAACTACGTCGAGACGCTGGCCAAAGAGTTCCGCTCGCGCTTCGTCGTCGGCCCTAGGAGCAAAGCCCTCTTCAAGCACTTCCGTAAAAAAGGCTTCAAAACACGCTTGATCGGGCGCGGCGGCTTCGTGCTCGAAGCGCCGAACTAACAAGGAGCGACCATGACCTCTCGTCCAACGCCATTCGGGCTCGCCATCGTCACGATTGCGTGGCTGGCGCTCATTCCAACGGCCTGCAAGAAAGCAAGGAAGGGCCCGGCTTCGATCGAGGTGCGCGATCGCCCGACGTTGAAGCTCGAATCGCAGCGCAGTCTGATCAAGAACAGTCCGGTGACCGATGTCATCCCGCGCCAGGCGACGATGGTGCTTTCAATCGGGAGCTACGCTTGGTTCAGCCGCTCGGTCGGCCTCGATTCGCTTCGCAAGAGGCACCGATCGCTGTTCGACAAGTCGGCCAAGAACGATTTCGTGGACGCCGCCGATCTCGGCGCGTTGACCAAAGCGGGAATCGACATCAACGGACCGCTGACGCTCCTCGAGGTCGGGGGATTCAGCGGCATCAACGTCTCGATCCTGAAGCTGACAGACGCCAAGGCGCTGCAGGCGGCGTTCAAGGCCAAGTTTCCCAAGGGGCTGGTGACCGTCATTGGCGAAACGACGATTCTACACCACCCCGATGAAGGCCGGACCCTCGTGCGCCGAGGATGGGCGATCCAGCTCGAAACAAAAAAGAGCGCGCTCAAACCCAAGATACCCGCGCTCGCGCTCTTCCTCGCCAGCCTCTCACCCGCGGATTCCCTGGCAAAGAGCGCGACCTTTCGGCAGCTACAGCGGCAGCTCGATTATGGAAAGGACCTCTTCCTCTTCGTCAATCTGCCCCAGCTCATGGGGAGAGACCCAGGCGGGCTCTCGAGCAGCGTGCTCGGAGGGATCGGCGCCCTCGGAATCGGCGCGAACCTAAAGGGCGGGACGATCGTCGCCAAATTCACGGTCGCGATGCCGCAGAAGGGGCCGCTGCGCCGTTTGCTGAAACGCGGAACACCGCCGATCGGCTGGACGGTGCTCGACAAAAGGCCGAGCTTCGCCCTACGGCTGCAGCTCGATTTCGACGCGATGTTGAAACAGCTCGCCGACCCGAAGAGCGCCGCGATGTTGAGGCAGCTCAAGACCCAGCTGACGGCGCCGACACCGCTCGGTACGAACGGCGCCGATATCCTCAAGATGTTCACGGGCAAGATCGAGGCCTACGTCACGCTCGCGCCGACGATCGTCAAGGACAGGAGCGCCTACGAGGCTCACGCGCTGCTACAGCTCGCCGACGTCAAGGGCGTGCAGTCCCTCTTGGCGAAGCTCTCCGAGTTGGCGGCGAGCGAGATCGGCGTGAAGAAGACGGCCGAGCAGCGTTGGTACGCGATCTACATCCCGCCGATCAAGAAGACGATCCGCTTCGGCGTTCTGCAATCCCATCTCGTCGTCACCACCGACGAGGCGCTGATCACGAGGATGGCGAAGGGCGAGAGGTCGTCGTTTGTCGACAAGCTGGCGAACCCGACGTTGAAGACGATGTTTCGCGCGAACGACGTCGTCTTTTACTACCTCGATGGCGCTGCGATCGCCCGATTGGCGGAGATCGGATCCAAGAAGAACAGCGCAGACGATGTCTTCATCGCGACCGCGCGCGAGCTCGGCACGCTGGCAGTCGCCGTCGACGGAATCGGCGACGCGCTGAGCGGCCCGATCGTCCTCCAGCTGTCCTCGCCGAGCCTCGCCGCCTGGCTCGAGAAGGTGATGCCGCTGTTCATCAAGGCCGACGAGCTCGCCAAAAAGAGACGCAACAAGAAGTAGGCGCGCCGAAAGCGATCGTCACCCGCGGACGCAGCCCGGCTCCGCTCTACGCGCGGGTCGCCTCGTCCACCCGCCGCATCCAATCGGTGACGCGCGGCAGCGCCTCGAGGGCGCGCGCCCCTTCGTCCGAGCCACGGATACAGTACAGCTGCGCAAAAATGGCGAGGTCTGCGGCGCAGATTCGCTCTCCGACCAGCCAGCTTCCACCCTCGAGTAGCGCGTCGAGGGCCTCGAGGTGGCGATCGAGCTCGCGGACCACGGTGGCGAGCGGCTTCTTGCCGAGCCCCTGCGCAGCCAGCTGCCGTCGAATCGCCGTCGGCACGACCACCCGCGCCACCACGCGCAGCGCCGGAGCGTCGAACTTGGTCAGCGCGGGGAGCCAACGGCTTCGGTTGTGGGGCACGTTGAAGCGCAGATACATCTCGTAGAAGTAGAGCGCCTCATCGGCCCAATCTTCGAGCACGTGCGCTAGCGCCCGCTCCCGTGGCTCGCTGGGATAGAGCGGCGGATCGGGGAATCGGCCCTCCAGATAGGCCAGGATATCGGTCGAATCGCCAATGCGGCGCCCCTCGTGCTCGATTACCGGGAGCTTCGCGCCCTCGCTGAGCCGCTTGAGCTTGCCCATCCCGGTCTCGGCGAGCGTCACCTCGCGAACCTCATACGCCTGGCCCTTGAGCGCCAAGGCTCTGCGCACCTTGTCGCAAAATGGCGAGATCTCGTACTGATAGAGAGTGATCATCGGCTGGACTCCAGCGTGGTGCGTCGCGGCGCGGCTGTTGAGCGCGGCACTCGACACGTTTCGGCGCAGCGTACCAATCTCGCGCCCTGGCGTCAATCGATCGGCTCTTGACCCCGCGGGTAGCGAACGGGTAGATTGGCGAACGATCGATCACGCACATCGCCCCGGGCGAATCGACACACGATTGGAGAGACATGACTGAATGCAACCCGTCTGACGCACACGAACAGTCGAGCGCAACGTTCGCTCGGCCCATCGGGATCTGAGCCTCGATGCCTCCGACGACCACGAGTGGCGCCACGTCGAACCCCGCCAGCCCGAGTGGCGTGTTGGCGACGCTGTCGATGTTCCTCGGCGCGAGCCGCTTCCACATCGTGATCATCTCGTTTCTCGCGACGATGACCTTCTCGTGGCTCTTCTCGGGGATCTTCGGGCCACTCGTCGCGCTCGTCGTCGCCATCGACTGGTGGATCCTCGACGTGGGAAACAAGATCTCCGACCTCGCCGAGGATCTGCGAAATAATCCGACCGAAGCGCGCTGGGTCAGCGCAAACGAACGCGGGCTCTCGATCGCGGCGGTCGGCGCGTTCCTCGTCACGCTCGCCCTGACCCCGTTGCTCGGCTGGCTTCTCGTCGGCCTGCGCGTCGTCTTTCAGCTGCTCGGTGTGTTCTACAACTTTCGCAGCATCCCCTGGTTCGGCGGGCGTCGCACGCGTTTCAAGGATCTCTACGCGGTGAAGAACCCCGCCGCAGGCGTGCTCTTCTTGCTCTCGGTGATCGGCTACCCCCTCGCGGCTTTCGGCTCGCAGATTCAGGTCAGCTGGGCCTACATCGGGCTCTTGGCGCTGTTCTTCCTGCTCTTCGAGAACAGCTTCGAGGTGATCTACGACCTCAAAGACATTCCTGGCGACCGCGCCGAAGGAATCCCGACCTTTCCCGCGGTGCACGGTGACCGTGTCGGCCTCTTCGTCGTCGCTGGCCTCGCCTCGGCCGCCGCGATCGTGATCGTGATTGGCTATCTCACCCGCGTCTTCGGCTTCCGCGAGCTACTGATCGTGATGGCGCCCCTGCTCCAGCTGGCGATCGTACCGATCTTCAGGCGGCGCGGCTACCGCGCCCACGACACGGTCTGGATCACTCACCTCGGCTCGGCCCAGCTGGCGATCTACCTGACCTACGCCTGGCTCGAGCTGCCCATTCCACCGTGGTCGTGACGCTGATGGTCGAATCCGTCGTCTGGACCACCCACTTGGTCGAGCTCGCGAGCTACGGGATCGTCGCCTGGTTCCTCTGGCGCCATCCGGACGAACGTTGGCCCTTTCTCTGCCTCGCGCTCGCGGGTTTCATGGGCGAGGAGTCGTCGATCTTCCTCTATCGCTACTACGTCTACAACACCCACTGGCTGATCAAGCTGCACTGGACACCCCTTGCGGTGATCCTGGTCTGGCCGTTGGTGATCCTCGCCTCGCACCACATCTCGACCCGCCTGGTCAGCCGTCCGGGCTGGCGACGCGCGGTGTTGACGAGCGCCCTGGTGCTCTACGACACCGCCGTGATCGAGCCCGTCGCCGCCGCCGCGGGGCTCTGGAGCTGGAAGACTGGGACCTTCTTCTCGGTCCCGCTGCTCGGCGTCGGCGGCTGGTCGATCTTCGCCGCCGCCGCAGGCTACACCCTCGAGCGCGGGTGGTTCGCGCGCGCACCGCTGCTCGCCGTGCCGGGAACGACGATCGCGACGCAACTCCTCCTCGGCAGCGGCTACACGGTGGCGGTTGCAACGGGCTGGACCTCCCCGCTCACGCACCTGCAGTGGACGATCGGGCTCAGCACGCTGGCCCTCCTCCTCGCTGCCCTCGGGTTCGCGCTGCGCCCCCGCACCGCGCTCTACCTCGACGACATCACCCCGAAGATCCTCGGCGCGTGCGTCTTCTTCGCCCTGCTCTACGTCTTTCGCTATCGCTATCTGGTGATCTGGTGCTCGCTGGTTCCGCTGCTCTATTGGGGCCTCGCCTTCCGCCTGCGCCCGAGAACGCGAGACGTTGACGAGCGATCGCAGCGCCTGTACTCTCCTCGGTGAAGGCAGACAACCCAGAGCGCGAGGAAACATGAGCCGCCCTGCGACAGACGGGTCCGAGTCCCCGTCGCCGACGGTGAGCGAGCCAGAGACGAATGACCCCGCCGCCCGCGGCACCTCTCCTCGGTCCGAGGGGCGAGCCTACGCCCTCGCCCTCGTGGCGAGCGCCGTCGTGATCGCCGGCGTCGTGCTATTCGCCCCGATGCGCTACGAGACGACCGACGACATCTGGATCGTCGAGCGTATCAGCGGCGCCTACGGTTTTCCCGCCGACCGCGGCGTGCTGTTCGTCTCCTGGCTGCTCAACCGCGGATGGGTTGCGCTGTACCGCCTCCTTCCAGCGATTCCGTGGTACGGCATCAGCCTTCTGGGCGCGATCCTCCTCGGCGCGACGACGATCGCGGCACCCTTTCTCGCCCAAGAGCGCTGGTGGCGCAATCCGCGGCTCGCTGTTGTCGGGCCCTTCTGGCTCTTCGTCGTCGGCTTCCACACCGCCTTCGTGACCTACAGCAGCGCCGCGATGCTCGCCCTCATCGGCGCCCTCGTCACGGCGATCGATCGAATGCGCCACCTCGGGCCCGCGGGCCGACTCGGCACTGACGCGACCCAACCGCGACGCCGCAACCGAGACGCGCCAGAGGGATCCGAACGAAACGCGGGAGAACCGCGTCCATCTCGGCTGCCATTGATCGTTCTCGCCCTCAGCTGGACCGCCGCCTACCTTTTGCGCTGGCAGCTCGTCCTCGTGCTCAGCGCACTGATCCTGCCCTTCGCTGCGCTCGAGCGGGCCGCGCTCCGTCGCCACTTCCGTGGAGCGCTCATCGCGCTGGGGCTGCTCGTCGGATTCGTCGCGACCGAGCGCAGTATCGCAACGCTCCTGCGCAGCGCCGCCGAGCAGCGGTTCGAGCAGCACAACGCTCTGCGGGCCCGCTTCCACGACACCGCCGAGGGCGACTTCTATGGCTCCGCAACGATCGACGCCGCCTCGCGAGTCGGCTGGCACCTCGGCGACTATCTCGCCTACCGTCACTTCTTCCTCTACGACCGCGCGCGCTTCAATGATGCCGCTCTGACCGCGTTCCTCGCCGCGCAACGGCAGACGATCGGAAGACGCGGGGGAACGACGGCACTCGAGCGGCTTCGCACGACCTTCGAGCGCTTCCGAATGGAGTGGTTCACCCTGCTGGTCGCCCTCGTCGCTCTATTGCTGATACCGGGCCCGGCACAGCAGACCGCCGACGCGGCGCAGCCTCCTGGGCCGCGACCGACAAACCGAGCATCGACGATGGGCGACGCTCTGCTTCGAATCGTTGCGCTGGCTACGCCGCTCGCCGTGCTCGTCGTGCTGGCGGAGTACCGCTTCGTCCATCGGGTCGGCTATCCGTTGCTGCTCTTCAGCGTCGCGTCGTGGGCCGTGACGCTGCCACGGCGTTCGATCCGTTCGTCACGATCCGCTCCCCGACGATGGATCGCCCCGCTCGTCGCTCTGACACTGTTCGCGCTGCTGCTCGGCGCATCTCTGCCCTATCTGGACCGGCTCGTCGACGGACGCCACAAGAAGCGCTACCTCGATCGCTGCTTTCGGCACGTCGCCAAGACCATTGCACCGCAGAGCCTGATCGTGCCGCTTGATCCCAATCTCGAGCACGGATTGGGCGCGTCGCTGGTTCACCCGCTGCTGGAGCTGCGCGACTACCCGAGATTTCGCGTCTTTCCCTACGGGATCGGGATCGGATCGCCGCGCTATGAGGCGGTCCTGCTGCGACTCGCCCTGCGCGACGCGCGACAGTTCTTCCAGCGCAGCCTCGATCGCGCCGACGTATTTTTCGCCGTCGTCGAGACACGCGATGACCGGGACCGCCGCCTCGTCGAAGACTATCTGCGGCGAAATCGGTGGCTACCGCGACGGGCGCGCCTCGTGCCGACATTCGACTTTCGCCGCAAGAAGCGGGGCCTCGTGCTCTACCGACTGGTCTCGCTTCCCGACTAGCCCGGAAACGCCGACGGCGCTACGCTCACGAGAGGATGCCCAACCTCGGTTCAGACGGGAGTCGACGGTGGCTGGTGCGAAGCGTCGACGGGAAACCGGCGCCGAGCCTCGAGTCGACCGCGCCCAGGGGCGAATAAGCCTTGATACCTACTTCGTTTTCCCTGTACGATGGATCGCGATGCCACTCGATCGGTGCAACTGGTGTTCGA
>JAGQJP010000014.1 GCA_020430585.1 Myxococcales bacterium
ACGTCGGCTCAACGCCGCCCGCCGCGACCATCTGGCACGCGAGTTGTCGCGCTTGCTTCCGAGCGAGGTGAGCTTTCGCGTACCCGGCGGAGGGATCTCGCTCTGGGTCACCCTCCACGGCGTCGATCCCGATCGACTGGTCGAGGCCGCGGCAGCACGCCGACTCTTTCTCCGAGCGGGGCGCTACTTCTCCTTCGAGGGTCTCGCGTCGCCCCATCTGCGCCTCGGTTTCGCCCACCTCGACGAATCGGAGCTGACCCAGGTCGTCGAGCAGCTCGCCGCCTCCTGGCCGCGCTGAGCCTCAGTCTCCGCGCCGCGCGCTCCTCAGTCCCAGCGTCCGATCCCTTCTCGGACGTGGAATTCGCGCCAGTTCGCGAAGAAGATCGTGACGACGAGAAGCTCGGCCATGAAGAAGAAGATGCGGAGCACGTCCGCGACGAACCGGATCTCCGTCGAGGCGAAGAACGAGAGATACAACACGCCCCCGACGATATCCAGGCCGCAGGCGACGACGAAGGCGATCGCGGCCCGCTTGTGGCCCCAGACCGCGGCGCCCGCTCCGAGTGCATAGAGCACCGTCCAGATGAGCCGCCAGACGATCGACGCCTGTGCAATTTCGCTCGTCGGCTCGCCTGATTTCAGAAGGGCCCAGATTCCGGTCATCGTCATGGCGATGTAGGCGCAGCAACAGAGGGCGAGTATGCCTCCCGCGAGCATGAGCGGCCACCGTCGTTCCACGTCCAGACCCCAAGTCGAGCTCGAATTCGACATCATCCACCTCCGTGTGTCGTCGAGAGATTTCGGTCTACGACTCTATTCTCCGCCGGCGACGAAACCCGTTTACCCTTTTCGCACGTGTCGCGCGGTCGGAATTGTCAGCAACGTTGACATTCGTCGGCGCCCACGATGTCAACCGCGGCTTGGCGCCCGCTGCGACATCCCGAAAGGAAACGAGAACGGTTTGGAATGGGGCTTGCACGGGCCTTCGCGTCGAGGGAGTGCCGCGAAGAGGGAGGAGGATCGATGGCACGATTCATAGGATTCGCCTTTGCACTCGTTTTGCTATCGGGGGCGGTCATCGGCGGCTGTTTCGACGTACCTCGGCGTGGTGGGCTCTTGGGTGGGGACGCCTCGGGCCGGCGAACGCCGGAGACGACGACGGGCGCTCGCGACACAGAGGGCCAAAATCCCCCATTCGACGTAGGCGCCGTCGATCAAACGTCCCAACGGCCCGACGTCTCGCAGGACCAACTCGCTCCGTCGATCGATCTCGATGACGCGAGCCTCGACAGCGACGAGTCGAATCCCGATCTCGAGGACCTCGTCGAGGACAGCGACACCGCGCTCGTTCCCGATATCGGCACGCCGACATGCGACAATCCCGGGTTCGGCATCATCGCGGGCGTCTTCGCCAGTGACGGATTGATCACGGGCCTCCCCGCGGTCGACGACGTGGGGGCGATCTATTTCGGCACCCACAACGCGACGCTCTATCGCTTGAGCTGCACGGGTGAGAAGCTCTGGGCCTGGACGTACCCTTGCACGGGTGGCGGCTGTCCGCAGGCCTTCGAAGGCTCTCCGCTGATCGATGGAGAGGGCCGGATCATCATCGGCGACGATCTCTTGGTTCCGAACTTCATGTTCGCCCTGGACCCGGGCGGCAAGCTGCTCTGGACCTACAAAACAGAGCTCGTCTATGGGCAGATGGACTCGTCGCCCGTGTTGACCGACGACGGGACGCTCTTCATCGGCAGCCGCGGGACATCTGGCTGGGCCGGGCTCCTCGGGACGATGGTGGGTTTCGATCCGTCGACGGGTCTGCCGAAGCCGAATCTTCAGCTCGACACGGGCGCCGTCGTCTCCTCGCCCGCAAGTCGTGCGAACGTTCTCTATTTCGTCGAGCGAAAGGGTCAGCTGGGCACCCTCGAGAACTCGCTGACCGCTGTCACCACTGCGGGAAAGGTGCTCTGGAAGAAGACCTTCTTTCCCGTGTCTGGCTTCAGTGAGGCCCACTTCTCGTCGGTCGCCCTCGGCTCGGATGGTAGCGTGATCGTCGCGCGCAACCTGCTGCCAGCGCCGTACGCCGAAAAGCCGGCGTCCTATCTCTATCGCTTCGAGTCGACCGAAGGCCGTCTGCTCGAGACGACCTACCTCGGCGCTCAGCTCGTCGTCGGCTCTCCTGTGGTGGCGCGGCGAAAATCGGGCGACGCGATCATCCTCGCCTTCGAGGGCGGGCGGTTGCTCTCGCTCGATCCGCGAACGGGCGCGTACGTCTTCGACATCAAACTCGGCGCGCCGATCGCCGGCAGCCCCGTTCTGGGCAACGACGGGCGGATCTACGTCGCCGCGGGAACAAGGCTCTTGCGCATCTCCCACGATGGATTCTTCGAGTCGAATACGAGCGACGTGCTCGAGCTGCCCGATTCGCCGAGCAGCTCGCTGCAGATCGACAACCTCGGTCGG
>JAGQJP010000015.1 GCA_020430585.1 Myxococcales bacterium
CCGTACCGCTCGACGAGAAAGCGCACGAAGGATCCCGCGATCGTGTACGCCGTCCCCGCGTGCTGCTTCCAGAAACCAAAGGTGCCCATGATCGACGCCAGCGCCGGGAGGCGTGACAGCTCGTTGCGACGCGCGAGCGTGCGCATCGCGGCAACGAGCTGGTGTGGCGTGTAGTCGCCGTCGTCCCATTCGGCGGCGACGGCGACGCATTCGACGAGCCCCATGTGCACCAACACGCCGTAGCGCGCTGCGATCCGAAACGGCCCGCTGCCAAACGCGGCCGCGAACACGTGCGCCAGCTCGTGGGTCACGATCGCATCACCGAACTTGACGCGGTTCAGATGCACCTCGAAGAGCCACGGTTTGGCGACGAAGGTGCGGGCCGCCCCCATCAGCCGACGCTTCTGCGCCGCTCCTGCGTAGATGTAGACGTGGACGCGCCGGTCGAGGTCGACGGCGAAGAAGCGCGAGAGGCGATCGTAGCGAAACTCGAAGTCGTCGACCAGCTGCTTCCAGCGCTCGGCGTCGAGGGCGTCGGCGACGTGGAAAACGAAGTGCTCGCTCGTTCGATGGTGCGAGAGCTCGCGCTGAACGTCGCGGCGACCACGACTGAAGCCGATGTAGCCGCCCGCGAGCTGCGCCGTGCAGACGACGACCGCGAGGCCGCACCAAGCAAGCTTCCCGACCGCGCGGCGTTGGCGGAACGCGCGTCGCGACAGCGTTCCGCTCGTCGGGTCGAAGGCGAGAATGACCAGACTTGCGACGACGAAGACCAGAGCCAGACTGACCAGGCGAAACCAGACGAACGTCGCGGTGATGACGATTACCTCGTCGTAGATCGCGCCAGAGAAGAACCCAACGAAGTGATTGTAGAGAAAAATCCGCGGTTCGAAGTAGAGGTCACTCGTCGTGGCGAGCAGCGACGCGAGCCAGATCGCGAGAAACAGCGCTGACCGCCAACGGATCGGCAGCAGAGCGACGCCCAGCGCGACGACGCTGGCGACCAGGGTGCCGAGCCCCGTCTCGAAGAGATAGAACAGCACGCCACGAAACGGCGCGCAGTTGCGAACCCAGATCGCCGCCAGCCCAGCAGCGAGGAGCGGAATCGTCAAATAGACGGCGGTCAGCGCGCCGCTCACCCGAAACAGCGCCCAAAGAGGTGGCGACGATGCGGCGGCCCGCCCGAGCTGCCCGACCGCCTGAATCACCGCGAACCCCACGAGCAGCGGAACGACGAGCGCCGTCGAGAGGGCAAAGTAGTAATTCAGCCGTCCGAAGCCGGGCTGGAGGACGATCCCGATCGACGTCATCGCGAGGATCGCCGCAAGCACCCATTGCGGGCGTCGTCGCAGAATCTGCGTCAGCGAGAGCGGGGCGAGTTCCGAGACCAAGAGCCACCCACGACTGTAAGCCGACCATGTCGGCGGAGGATACGTTGCATTCGGCCGCGTTTAGAGGGATAATAGAGCGAATTTCACCTCTTGCGTCAAGGGGCCGCACGATGTCCGCTGAATCTCCCCCCGCTCCGAGCCAGAACCGCGAGGAAAGCGGGCGAAAAATCGGGCCGACGCCACCCCGATCGGGCTCTTCGGGCGCCAGCGGCTCGAAGAGGGGCTGGATCATCATCATCTTGGGCGTGGTGTTGGCGACTGCGGGGGCGACGTTCTACTACTTCGCCGAGGCGAACGTGCAGCGCTACCGCGTGGTGCGTCAGGGCAATCGGATCGTCGTCTTCAGAGGGCTCTATCTCCCCTGGGGCGAACGCCGTCTGAACCGCTACATTCCCGTGATCATTCCCGAAGAGGCGGAGATCAAAGGCGTCGACACCTTCGGCTCGGTGGTGTTTCACAACGTTTCGGACACCGAGTACCAGCTCTACAAGCTGCGTCGTCAGATCGCCGTCACCCTCGTCGATCGCGTACCCGATCAGCTGTTGCCGCGTGACGCGGCCCTGCGACGCGCGTATCTCGTCCTTTCGAGAGCGGCGATGCTCTTGAACTTGAGCCGCCATGCCCAAGACGAGCTCGACGCGCTGCGCTTTCGGGTGATGATCAAATTGGCCCGCTTTCACCTGACGCGCGTCAAAGCGGTCGAACCGAAGCTCTGGCTCGGTGAGCTCACACGAGGCAAGCTCGCCTTGTACGACGCGCTTCGGCTGCACGGCATCGGCGACCGCGAACGAGAGCTGGTCGACGCGCTGCTGGGCGACGTCTACTACCTCGAGGGCCGCGTGATGCTCGCCCAGGTGACCCGCGGGCTGATCGAGGCTCGGGCTCGGTTTCGCAAGGCGCAACGGCGCGAGGCGCTGATCTATCGCGACGCCGACCGTTGGGTCAAGTTCATCGACGCGCGCCTCACACAGTTCGCCGATCTCGACCAGCCCTTTCGCAGCCAAATCAAACGCCACCTCCCGCTGCGAGTGCCACTACCTCCATCGGAGCTGAGCGAAACGCCGAAGACCGGCCAGCCTCGGCACGTGCTCCGGAGGAGCCCGCGCGTCGCGCCGTCGATCAGCACGCCTCCACGCCCGGGAGAGAGTGAATCGAGAGCGCCACGCCAACGCCTCGAACATTGACCGCGACAACGCGACGAACGCTGACCCCGATGACGCCGGGAGCGCAGACCTCGATCGATCTTGACAACAATTTCCGAGTTGTGATACTCAGTGCGTTCTCTTTTGATGGAGGAGAGTACGTTGGCCAATCACAAGCAAGCATTGAAGCGACACAAGCAGAGCCTGAAACGGCGTGCGCGGAACATGCGCAACAAGAAAAAACTCAAGGTCTCGGTCAAAGAGGTTCTGAAAAGCCTCGAGGCCCACGACGTCGAAAAAGCCCAAGAGTCGTTGAAGACGGCGGTCAAGGTGATCTCGCGAACGGCGGCGAAGGGCGTGATTCCCAAGCGCCGTGCGGCCCGCAAGATCGCTCGTCTGAGCAAACGCGTGCACCTGGCGGCTACCGCCCAGTAACGCCGGTTCATTCGACCTCGCCCGACGCTCGTCCGACGCAGAACCATACCGTCGACCCGCGATGTCACAGTGTGCTACCATGTCGGTGGCATCAGTTTCATCAGTGGACGGCGGCGTGTTGTTTCTAGCGTTTCAACCTCCCAGCTGGGTTCCCCCGGGGCTGTGGGACAAGCGGTTGCTCTACCTTGCGGCGACCGCCCTCGTCCTCTACGTCGCCTATCTGATCGCTCGACGGATCCTGCAAAGCGCGAAAACCCGGGAAATCGACGACGCTTTTCGTCGAACCGAGAGCTCGAGCAGCGCCTCTGGCGGTCACACCAGCGCATTCTCTCGGGAGCGAGCGCGCCTCTCGTCGGACATCCACGAAGCGGTGCAGAATCAGAACTTCGAGCGCGCCGCCGGCCTCTACGTCAAATCGGGCAACCACGCCGCCGCGGCTCGGATGTACCTGCGAATCGACGCCCCCGCGCGCGCCGCGCTACTCTTCGAGCAAGCGGGCGTGCTCAGCGAAGCGGCCCAAGCGCACGAGCAGGCGGGCGATCTGAAGCGCGCTGCCGAGCTCTACCGGCAATTGGGTGACGATCGGCGCGCCGATCGCCTGACGTCGAATCCCCTCGCGCGGGGCCCGATCCCGCCGCGCACCACGCCATCGGTGGGACGACCGCCTCTCGAGCTGCCGCCACGACCGAGCGACAGACGTAGCGCCGAGTTTCAGTACCACGGCGAAGAGCCGACGCGACCGAGCGACCGACGCACCGCCGAGCTCCAGTATCACGGCGGAGAGATGCAGGAGCTCGCGCGACTCGGCAAGTTCCGCGAGGCCGCTGCCGTCGCCCAACAGAGCGGTGACGTCCGACAGGCGGCGTCCCTCTACGAGCGTGCCGAGGCGTGGGAAGAGGCGGCGGAGTGCCATCGATCGCGGCGGGACCGCAAGGCCGCGGCGCGCTGTCTGTTCCAGCTCGGCAAGAACGTCGAGGCGATCCGAGAGCTGAAGAGTCTAGACAACACGCTCGAGGCGGCGGCATTCTGCGCCGACGTCCGTCAATTCTACAGCGCTGGGCGTTTCTACGAAGAGTCGGCGCGGGTCGATCTGGCCCAGGCCTGCTACCTGCAGGTGACCTCGCTCGATTCCGACTTCCGCTTCGCCATCGGCCGCGCCGTGACGATCGCCACCGAGCTCGGCAAGCCCGAGCCGGTGATCGAGCGCCTGCGACCGACCGTCGAGCTGACGATGCCCTCGTTGGCCGACCGGCCCCGTTTCGTCGCCTATGCGCGAATGTTGATCCTCGCCCGCCGCCACGCGGAAGCAGCGCGCGTCTACGAGACCCTGCGAGAGCACCAGCTGATCGTGGAGGACGAGATCCCCGACGAGCTGCTCGAGCTGATCGGCGACGGACCGCTGCCGACGCCGCCATCCTCGGACAGCGGCCTACCCCGCCTATCGGGCGCCGAAGCCCTCGCCGTTCCCCGCAACAGCTCGCCGTTCGGCGGCACGAGCGAGGCCGATCGCCCGCGCCAGGCGACGCCGACGCCACGGCGCCCACAGGCGCGTTCGACCGCCGAGGCGCTGGCGACGATCACCGAGGAGCTGGAGCACGAGGATCACGGGGAGGCCCGCAGTGACGAGCTCTTCGCCGAGCTCGGCCTGCACCCGGACTCGCGCTATCAGCTGACCTTGGCGATCGGCGAAGGCGGCGCTGGCGAGGTCTACCTGGCGCGGGACGTGAACCTCTCGCGCCGCGTCGTGATCAAATTCCTCAAGCACGAGCTGACGAGCAACCCGACGATCGCCAAATATTTCGTGCAAGAGGCGCGCATTTCGGCGCAGCTGACCCATCCCAACATCGTCACGATCCATGACGTCGGCGTGCTCCAGGGGCGCCCTTTCATCGTGATGGAGTATCTACAGGGGGACACCCTCGATCGAATCTACGAAATGCGCTCGAGGCCCATCACCGACGAGCTGAACCGCACGATCGTCAGCCAGCTCTGCGACGCGCTGACCTACGCCCACGACAAACAGATCGTCCATCGCGACATCAAGGGCGAGAATGTGATGATCACGATCGAGGGCGTGGTGAAGCTGATGGATTTCGGCGTCGCCAAGGTCCTCAACCACAACAGCAACAAGCGCTCGGTCTTC
>JAGQJP010000190.1 GCA_020430585.1 Myxococcales bacterium
AGACGATGGCCCGGCCTCTCCACCAGAATCACGTTCGACGGCTTCAAATCACGGTGTAGAATGCCCTTCTGGTGCGCCTCTTCCAGCGCATTGCAGAGATGAATCGCGACGTCGCAGGCGTCGATCGGCGGCAGACGCCCGTTTCGCTCGAGATACTCGCCGAGCGTGGGCCCATCGACGAACTCCATCGCGAGGTAGAGCGTCCCTTTCTGGTCTTGCCCGAACTCGAAGAGGGTTGTCGCGTGGGGGTTCGAGAGCAGGCTCGCGGCCTTCGCCTCGCGCATGAAGCGTCCGATCGCCACCTCGTCTCGCGCGAGTGAGGGGGGGAGGATCTTGAGGGCGATCGTGCGCTCGACGGAGCGCTGGGTCGCGCGGTAGACCCAGCCCATGCCGCCGGCGCCGAGCAGCCCTTCGATGCGGTAGCGTCCGTCGACGACATCGCCGATCGCCAAGCGCGGCCCGCTAGAATGCGGCAGATCGCGAAGCCGGTCGCCGTCTTCCGGGCAGTAGTCCAGGGCCGCCTCGTACTCGCGGCCGCAGGTGCGACAATACTTCATCGCGAAGAGTGTACACAAAATCGAGGAACGTGACCATGACGCGATTGGCGGCGGGGTGCGGGCGGCACGCGTGATAGCGGCCGGGAGCGAGACCTCAGATCGCGGCTTCGACGAGCTGCGACTTGCGCTCTTTGCGCAGGCGCAGGCGGTCACTGCCAAACGCGGCGAGGCCACCAAGCAGATAGGCCGTGAAGACGATCATCGACGCCGCACGCAGAGGCGCCGCCGCCAACAGACCGACCTTGTATTCGGGAGCGACGACGTAGACCGCGGCCGTCATCGCCAACAGCCCGATCGCGCCGACGGTGATCAGCGAGGACTTCTTCATCAGCGTCAACACCAACAGGCCGAGGGCGAGGACGCCGCTGAGCAGCAGCAGGAACGACGCCGTCTTCAGTCGCCCTGGCTTACCGCGCTCGGCGTCGATCATCGCCTTCGCCTTGACGCGCTTGGGGTGGCTCTCGGGGAGCACCTTGATCAGCTTGTCCGCGCGCTGCACCTGTCGCGAGAGCTGGTCCGCGTGTTTGCCATTGACGGGGTACCGAATGAAGCTGAAGAACGAACCGAGCCCGAGAAACAGAAAAGCCAAGACCAGAGTTACGATACGCATGCCACACCTCACGTTGTCGTGCATTGGTTGATGCGCCTGCTTATAGCATCAGCCGTGCCAAACGCCTATCACTCACAAAATCAGGGTGTTTCACGATCACCCACGCCGCGGATGGCGAGTCGCGTGCGTGGCTTTCCCGACAATCGGCGCGACACGACGTCGAGCGGTGGGACATGTGGTGGCGATGACGCGCAACTGCGCTACAGCAGTCGCCGTGCCATGGGTGTGACAGGCAGATGTCGCGGAGGGGACGGACGTCAGTGGGTCGGCTCGCGTTTGATGAAGCGGCCGTGGCCTTTGATGCCGACGAATTGGCCGTCTTTGACCTGCAGCTCGCCGCGCACCGTGACGGCGGCGCACCGCCCTTTGACGGGGGTGCCCTCGAAGCCGTTGTAGTCGAGGTTCATGTGCTGGGTCGCCGCGGAGAGCACCTCTTCGTGGCTCGGATCGTAGACCACGATGTCCGCATCGGAGCCGACAGCGATCGTCCCCTTGCGCGGGAACATCCCGAAAATTTTGGCCGCTTGGGTCGAGCAGGCATCGACGAAGCGATGGATGTCGAGCTTCCCGGGCAGCACACCGTAGGTGTAGGCCAGCCGGACCCGATCCTCGAGAGACGGGATGCCGTTGGGAATCTTGGTGAAGTCGTCGATCCCCATTCGCTTCTGGGTCGTATCGAAGGGCGCGTGGTCCGTCGCCAAGGTCGAGATCAGCCCCGAGCGCAGCCCATTCCAGAGCACCTCTTGATTCGCCTTGTCCCGCAGCGGCGGGCTCATCACGTACTTGGCGCCTTCGAAGTCGGGGCGCTCGGCGTAGCTCTTGTCGAGCATCAGGTACTGGATCAGCGTCTCGACCCAGATGTTGACCCCGCGCTGCCGCGCCGCGATCGCCTGGGAGAGCGCCTGCTCGTTGGAGAGGTGCACGACATACACGTGGCCGCCCGTCACCTCGGACATGAAGGCGATGTGGCGCGTACCCTCGGCCTCGACGTAGGCCGGCCGGCTCGGCTCGTGCCATTCGGGCCCGGTCTTGCCTTCGCTGATCAGCTTTTTCTGCAACTCGAGGACGACGTCGGCGTTCTCGCAGTGGGCGGTGGTGATGACGCCGAGCTCCTTGGCTAGCGTCATCGCGTGGTAGAGCCCGTAGTCACCGATGTCGAGGGCGCCCTTGTAGGCGAGGAAAACTTTGAACGAGGCGACGCCGCTCTTGACGATCTCGCGCAGCTGGCTCTCGACACGGCTGTCCCAGCTCGTGATCGCCATGTGCCAGGTGAAGTCCATGCAGGCCTGACCTTCGGACTTCGAGCCCCAGGTCTGAATCGCCGAGAGCGGCTCTTCGTCGGGGTTGGGGATCACGAAGTCGATCAGCGTCGTCGTCCCGCCGCAGAGGGCGGCGATCGTCGCCGTCTCGTAGGTGTCCTTTGCGTAGGTCCCCATGAAGGGCAGGTAGATGTGGGTGTGGGGATCGATGAAGCCAGGAAAGACCAGCTTGCCCGCGGCGTCGATCACCTCGGCGTCGGGAGGCGCCGTCAAGTTCTTGCCGATCGCGGTTATCGTCTCGGATTGACAGTAGATGTCGGCGACGTACCGACTGTCGGCGGTTACGATCTCGCCATTCTTGATGAGCAGAGCCATGACGACCTCCTGTGTACAAATCGTAGCGACGCTCTACTCTATCGACTTCGCCGACGCTTGACAAGCGCTCTGTTCCTCGTCGCGCCGGAATGGCTCGAGGTGGACGAGCACGTCGGCGACCCGCGGGTAGGCGGCGATGAGGCGATCCTTGACGCGGTGTCCGATGCGGTGACCCGCCTCGACGGTGGTCGTACGCTCGACCTGTAGATGAACGTCGACGAAATACTCGAGACCGACCTTGCGCACGAAGAACTTCTCTAGCTCGCGAACGCCCTCGACCGCCGCCGCCGACGCGCGCAGCTCGGCGACGAAGTCCTGTTCGGCCTGGGGATCCATCAGATCGCGCAGACTCCCTACGTAGAGGCGACCCGCGGCCCAGACGATCGCACCCGAGACGAAGAGCGCGGCACAGTCGTCCGCCGCTGCCCAGCTCGAGCCTCCGAGGGTCACGGCGAAAAGACCGACGAACACCGCCGCCGACGAGAGGGCATCGCTGCGATGGTCCCAGGCGGTGGCGAGCATCGCCTCGGATCCGGTTCGACGACCGACGCGGCTGTGGTAGCGGAAGAGCCCCTCTTTGATCACGACGTTCGCCGCGGCGAGGACGAGGGTCCAGAGCGGCGGGGCGCCGTGAACATCGCCGAGTCGCTCGATCGCTCCCCAGCCGATCGCCAGCGCGGAGATCACCACTACCAACGCCACCGATGACGCGGCGATTCCCTCTGCACGCGCATATCCGTAGGGATGCCGCTCGTCGGGCGGGCGACGGGCGATACGCAGAGCGCAATAGGTCGCGATCGAGGTCACCGAGTCTCCGAACGAGTTGAGGGAGTCGGCGATCAGCGCATAGGACGAACCGATCACGCCGCCGATCACCTTGGCCAGGCCGAGACTGAAGTTGATCGCCAGACCGACGAGGAGGGCGCGTTCGGCGCGCCGATAGATTCCCCGCATCGTGGCTCGACGATCGTTCTGCATGGAGGCGATGATACCACGAACGGGAAGATGCGGCGAACCCTCGTTCAGACGCGCAGCACCTCGGCGAACGCCGCGCGCTCCATCAACCGCGTCACGCGCCCGGCAAAGGCCGCCGGGTTCTCGAGTGGGCTGCCCTCGGTCAAGAGCGCCTGGTCGAAGAGCAGCTCGATCCACTCGTCGAGGAGTCCCGTGCCGCCATCTTTGTCGAGCAGGCTCTGGAGGTGCTTGATCAAGCCGTGGTTCGGGTTCAGCTCGAGGATTCGCTTCGTCTGGGGCAGCTTCTGTTTGTGCAGCCGCAGCATCCGCTCGATGTGAGCCGCCATCCCGCCAGGCGGAATCACCAGGCAGACGGGAGAGTCATCGAGCCGCTCCGAGACCTTGACCTCGGCGACTCGATCGGCGAGGACGCTCTTGAAGCGCTCGATCACCGACCTGAGGGTCTCGGTTTTCGCCTCGACCTCGGCCTTCGCCTCGCTGTCGTTCTCGTCGAGCTTGAGGTCGGCGGCGAGGGCGTTGACCAGCGGCTTACCCTCGAACTCGTGGAGCGACGAGCTGACCCACTGGTCGATGTGGTCGGTGAGATAGAGGATCTCGTAGCCCTTCTTCTTGAGCACCTCGAGGTGCGGCGAGCTCTCGAGCATCCCACGGCTCATCCCGAGGGCGTAGTAGATCCCCGGTTGGCCCTCTTTCATCCGCGTCAGATAATCTGCGAGCGAGGTCGGCTTCTCCTCGGTCGACGAGTCGAAGCGCAAGAGCTTCGCCAGCCGCTCGCGGTGCTCGGCCTCGCTGTAGACGCCCTCTTTGAGCACGGGACCGAAGTTCTCGAAGAACGTCGCGTAGTCGTCGGGTCGTTCGCTCGCCAGCTCTTCGATCAGCGTCAGCGCCTTCTTCACCACCTGTTTGCGGATCACCCGGATCAACCCCGAATCTTGGAGCAGCTCGCGGGAGATGTTCAGCGGCAGGTCGTTCGAGTCGACCATTCCGCGCATGAAGCGCAAAAAGCGGGGGAGCACCTCCTTGCAGTCCTCCATGATGAAGACGCGCTTGACGTAGAGACGAATGCCGTGATGTGACTCGCGGTCGAAGAGATCGAAGGGGCGCGTCTTGGGGACGAAGAGGATCCCCGTGAACTCGGTGGTGCCCTCGATCTTGAAGTGGATCTGCGCCAGCGGTTCATCCCAATCGTGGGTCAGGTGCTTGTAGAACTCGTGGTACTGCTCTTTGGTGATCTCCGAGGGGCCGCGGACCCAGAGGGCCGACCCTTCGTTGATCGTCTCGAAGCGCGTCTGGAGGGCGGCGTCGTGCGTCTCGTCGCCAACCGCCGCGTCGTCCGCGGCGTCGGCGGCCGACGTCTCGCCGCTGGCCGAGTCGGCGCTGGCCGAGTCGGTGCTGGCGTCGCGCTCGGGGCGCCGCTGCACAGCGAGCTCGATCGTATGGTCAACGTAGTCCGCGTAGCGGCTCACGAGCTCGCGGATCCGCCACTCGTCGAGGTAGTCCCGCTGCTCCTCGCGCAGATGGAGGATCACCGACGTCCCGCGCACCTCGCGCTCGCTCGGCTCGAGCTGAAACTCCTCACGCCCGTCGGAAAACCAGCGCCACGCCTCGCCGCTTCCCGCAGCGCGCGAGATCACCTCGACGCGATCGGCGACGAGGTAC
>JAGQJP010000191.1 GCA_020430585.1 Myxococcales bacterium
GAATTGGACCAGGCCACCTTGAGCGGCGGCCATCAGGCAACTGTAGCCGTCGGCCCGGCTCGCGTCGAGCTTCGCCCCGGCCGCGACGAGCAGCTGGGCGCAATCGGCGTGGCCGTACGAGAGGGCGCTCATCAGCGCAGTCCAGCCATTCCGCAGAGGCTGCTCGTCGTTGACTTTCGACTGATTCGGGTCGGCGCCACGTCCGAGCAGCAAGCGTACGAGCCCAATCTCTCCGCTGTCGGCAGCGTACATCAGCGGCGTGTAACCCTCGCCATCGGCGTCGGCCAGGTCGGCACCATTCTCGATCAGCAACGTCGCGATCTCGTCTTTCTGCTGGGCCAATGCCAGGTGCAGAGGGCTACGATTCTCGCTGTAGACAGCGTTGATTCGCACACCGTGTTCCAACAGTCGCTTCACGACGGGCAGATGGGCGCGCTCGATCGCCCAAAACACCGCGGTGCAGCCGAGGACCAACCGCTCGGGGTCTGCGCCTGCTGCGAGCAGTCGTCCGACGGCCTCGGCGTGGCCGAAATAGACCGCGCGCAAGAGCGGTGTCCACATGTTCTCGGCGCGAGTGTCGGCTTGGGCGCCCGCCGCCAGTAGCAATTCGATGATCTCGACCGAACCCTTGATCGCGGCGGCCATCATCGCGGTCTCACCCTTTACCGTCGCCCGATTGGCGTCGAGGCCGCGGTCGAGGAGCTCGCGACAGAGAGCGGGCAAGACGCCTTCGGCAGCGGCGATCAGGCAGTGGTAGCCGTCGTCGCGTGTGTGTTCGGCGTTCGCGCCGCGCTCCAGGAGCAGCATCGCCGTGTCGCCGTGGCCCATGAAGAGGGCGATCGTCAGCGCGCTTTGGCCGAGTTTGTCGCTGGCGTCGATCTCGGCGCCTTGGTCCAAGAGTGACGCGACGATGCTTTGATGTCCATCCTGTGCGGCGAGCATCATCGCGGTCCAACCGTCGGGGGTCCGAGCATCGATCGTGGCTCCGCGCTCGAGCAGGGTCTTGACCGTCGTCGCTGCACCGCGCTCGGCGGCGACCTGCAACAGCGTCCAGCCTTCTGCATTCGGCTGATCGACATCGAAGCCGTGCTCCAGTGAGCGCACGAGGTCGGGGATTCGACCGTGGCGCGCCGCGTCGAAGGCCTGCAGGGCCGGATTGACCACGTGGAGCTCGGTGATCTGCGCGCGCAGCAGCCGAACCGTGTCGTGGTGCCGTCCCTCTTCGGCGAGGGAGAGAGCGCTCTCGCCCGCCGAATTTTTGAGCCCGGCCGCAGCCCCGAGGCGCACGAGAGCTTCCGCGGCGGCGCGATGCCCGCGCTCAGCGGCGTACATCAAGGCGGTCCACCCCGCCGAATCCCGCCGGTTGACGACGCTGGCCTCTTCTCGCGCGATTCGATCGATCACTCTGGCCAGTCCCCCCTGTGCGGCAGCCATCAAGACGTTGTACCCGTCCTCTCGCGTCGCCGACAGGTCGGCTCCGTGCTTCAGCAGCAGCTCGACGAGGGCGCCGTGACCGCACGCCGCAGCGAGGTGTAGCGCGGTCTGTCCCCGCGCGGTGCGAGCGTCGAGCGACGCGCCGCGCTCGATCAACAGTCTGGCGATCGTCGGGAATCCCTGTTGTGCCGCGCTCATCAGCGGCGTGAAGCCGCTGTCGTCGGCGAGGTTCGGATCGGCCCCCGCTTCGAGGAGCGCACGCACCACCTCGACGTGGCCGCCGTAGGCCGCGTACGCCAGCGCTGTGCGCCCATTCAGATTCTGCGCGTCGAGCACCGCTCCCTCGCGCAACGTGGCCTCGACGCGCGGGAGCTGTCCGACCGAGGCGGCACCCATCAGTGCGGTAAATTCTCGCTCCACGGTTCCTCCGTTGGCTGACGGTCAGAGAGTGCTCGCCTCGTCACGGCGCCTTGGGCGTCGGGGTGGTCTGCGGTTTGAGGACGTCTTCGTACTCTTTGAGTAGGTCTTGGCAGATCGCCTTTACGCTGCCCGGCAGGAAGCTCTCGTAGTCACCCGGGGTGTAGGAGATGCCCGCTTGCTGCGCGGCGGTCGCGATCTCGTGGAAGGTGTGGGCGCCTGCGGATTGCAGGTGGGCGAGGACGCCGATCGAGTAGAGCATTAGCTGGTCGCCCTGGACGCCGAAGATTTTCGCCGCCTCGAGCATGTCCGTCGTCGTGCCCGAAACCGAGCCGCCGAGCGGCATATCGAGCTCGACCCGAGCCTGTTGAATGAAGGCCGCCGCCTCGTCCATCGTCTGCAGATCGATCCCCCGCGAGTGCTTCTGGTCGCTGATGTCCTTGGGCATCTCGGTCAGCGGATCGAAATCGGTCACGTCGGTCATCCCGCGCTGGGCCGGACGTTGCTGCACGCCGTGGGCAAACCCGATCGAGGGGTTGTGCATCGCGCCATAGAACTCGCGACCGACGCCGGATTTCGGGTTTCGCACCGTCTCGCCCTTGTCGTTCTTCATCGTCGGGCTCTCGCGGCCGCGGCCGACACCGCCGAAATCGATGTCGACATGGCTCTTACCCGTGTCGCTCGTGACGCCCTCGCGCAGCGACTTCGGTGCGGTGAGGTTCTCCTCCGAGGTCTGCATGTTGCCCATCATCTCTTCCTGCAGACCGCGCACCTTCTTCTGTTCGGGGCTCTGTTCCTCGGGTTTGACGCTCTCGAGCCCCTTCGACTGAAGCTTGGCGAGCACCTTCGACGCCGTCTTGGTGGCGAAGTCGCCGCCCTTACCGCCGTAGACGAAGTCCATGAATTGATGATGCGCAAACAGATGCTGTGAGGGGCTTCCCGCCTCACCGCGAAGCACTCTTGCCAACGCTTCGTGAGGGGCGCCGGCGATCTCGGCGCCGCAGTTCTTCAGGCGCCCGAAGAAGATGTCGTTCTTGACCTCTTTGCCGCCCATCTTCAGCGTTTCGCCCATGTTCTGCGACATCGCGGTCAGGCTCGTTTCCAGGGAGGCCACACCTTCGGCCTCGCGCGCTTTCAGATAGCCGTACATCTGTCCGGAGACGGCCTGGACGATCGGCATGAACTGGCTGCGGCCTGCGCTCATTAGCCTCGCGGCGAGCTTCGACTCGAACTCGACCTTGCGTTTGTTGTTGAAGTTCGCGTCGCGCGTGTCGGCCCCGTGCAGTCGCTCGGTCGCCTGCTGCACCGACTCGCCCTCATTGGCGCCGAACTGAGTCTGCGCGGGGGTGCTCAGATCGCCGTGCAGCCCCTGCAGCGCGACGCTCTCGGCGCCGACGCTCGCGCCCCCGATGGGCCCGAGGAGGCCCTCGACGTTGTTTCCCGCGACGACCTGCTCTGCGACGACGTTCGCCGTCCGCTCGTATTCGTCGCCGGCGCGCCCAGCGCCGCCTTTCGGTCCGACGCCCGCTCGCTGTTGAACCGCATGGGTCGCTTCGTGCGCGGCGGTGAAGAGGTCGGGCGCGCCGCCAAAGGCGACCTTGCTGCCCAGCGTATAGGCGCCGCCACCGAGGCCTTCGACCGACTGTCGGGCGCGGTCGTCGGTGTGCGCCTGCACCGTGCTCAGATCATGGCCGCCGAATGCGCGCTGGAGGGCGTCGAAGTGCGGAAGTCGCTCGCCAGGCCCCTTCACGCCTTCGTTTGCGTGGGCACGTGCACGGTCGCTGGCTTTTGCGTCACCTTTGAGCATCTGGAGCTTGTCGCCCCGGTCCGGACCGGCTTTCCCGCTCTTGTCGTCCGACGCCTTTGGCCCGGCAACTTTCCCTGCGGATTCTGAGGACTTGAGGCTTTCCTTCGGCGCTTCGAGGGCGTCGACCCGCTGTTTCGATGCATCGTGGATGAAAGGCACTGGGCGCTCCGTTTGTTCTCGGCCCGTCGAGTCCGGGCCCGTCCTCGGTCGCGGCTTCGCTAACGCGTCCGTGGTCGAGCGTCCCCGGTGAGGACACTCGCGCCGAGTATAACACACCCCAGCGCATCGGTCATCGTTCGCGAACCGCACTCGCAATCGCGCGTCGACGCGTCACGCCGTCCGCATCGTCGTTGAAAACGGGACGTGGCGCTCGTCTCGTCTCCATTGCATAGCACGAACCGGGCCAGATCGTCCCGTGCGGTCGTCGACGCCGCCGACGTCCGAAGGAGCGGTTGCTCTCCGCAGCGGAACAGCGCGATCGCAGATCGCGGTTGACCGAGCGCCGCCATGCGAGTATAAAGAGGCGTTTTTTCTCAGACTTGGGTTTGACCAATTGGACAAAACGGAGACCCGGTCGATGCCCCGTTCTCCGGACCGTGAGGAGCCACCATGCAACAGTCGAAGATCGTTTGGACCAAGATCGATGAAGCGCCCGCCCTCGCCACCTACGCCCTGCTTCCCGTCGTTCAGGCTTTCCTGAAGGGCACGGGAGTCGACGTCGAGACCGCCGACATCTCCCTCGCCGGCCGAATCCTCGCCAACTTTCCGGAGAAGCTCAGAGACGATCAGAAGGTGGCCGATTATCTGAATCAGCTCGGCGCATTGACGCAGCGCCCCGAGGCGAACATCATCAAGCTCCCGAACATCAGCGCTTCGATTCCGCAGCTGCAAGCGGCGATCAAAGAGCTGCAGGAGAAGGGCTACGACATCCCGAGCTACCCCGAAGAGCCCAAGAACGACGCCGAGAAGGCGTTACAGAAGCGCTTCGCGGTGGTGCTCGGCTCGGCGGTCAACCCGGTGCTGCGCGAAGGCAACTCGGATCGGCGTGCCGCGTCATCGGTCAAACGTTTCGCGCAGAAGAACCCCCATCGGATGATGAAGCCCTGGCCCGAGTCGGGCTCGAAGACGCGCGTCGCCCATATGCAGAGCGGTGATTTCTACGGCAGTGAGAAATCGGTGACGATCGAGGCGCCGACGAGCGTACGGATCGAATTCGTCGGCACCGATGGACGTGTCAAGGTGCTCAAAGAGTCGCTCTCCCTTCTGGCGGGCGAAGTGATCGATACGGCGGTGATGCACGTCGCCGACCTCCGCCGCTTCTACGGCGAGACGATCGACGCGACCAAGCGTGACGGCGCTCTGCTTTCGTTGCATCTCAAAGCGACGATGATGAAGATCTCGGACCCGATCATGTTCGGTCACGCCGTCGCCGTGTTCTACCGCGACGCCCTCGAAAAGCACGCCGCCGTGCTGCGGGAGATCGGCGTCAATCTCAACAACGGGCTGCAGGACGTCTACGACAAGCTCGATCGGCTCCCCGCCGCCAGACGCGCCGAGATCGAGGCTGACATCGCCGCCGTCTACCCGACCCGTCCAGCGCTGGCGATGGTCGATTCGCGCAAGGGCATCACCAACCTCCACGTACCGAATAACGTGATCGTCGACGCTTCGATGCCCAACGTCGTCCGCGATGGCGGGAAGATGTGGAACAACGACGACGAGTTGCAAGATACGGTGGCGATGGTGCCCGACCGCTGCTACGCGACGATCTACCAAGAGATCATCACCGATTGCCAGCGCCATGGCCAGTTCGATCCCTCGACGATGGGCAGCGTCTCGAACGTTGGCTTGATGGCCCAGAAAGCCGAAGAGTACGGCTCCCACGACAAGACCTTTGAAGCGCCAGCGGCGGGGACGATCCGCGTCGTCGACCGCGACGGCACGACCCGGCTCTCCCAGACCGTCGAAGCCGGGGACATCTTCCGAATGTGCCAGGTCAAGGACGCGCCGATCCAGGACTGGGTCAAGCTCGCGGTCAGTCGCGCGAAGGCGAGCGGAAGCCCGGCCGTGTTCTGGCTCGACCCGGCGCGCGGGCACGACGCCCAGATCATCGCCAAGGTGGAGCGCTATCTCGCCGATCACGACACGAACGGGCTCGACATTCGCATCATGACGCCCCAGGCGGCGATGCGCTTCTCGCTCGAGCGCATCCGACGTGGCGAAGATACGATCTCGGTGACCGGGAACGTGCTGCGCGACTATCTCACCGACCTGTTCCCGATCCTCGAGCTCGGAACGAGCGCGCGAATGCTCTCGATCGTCCCCTTGATGCGCGGCGGTGGCCTTTTCGAGACGGGTGCGGGCGGATCGGCTCCGAAACACGTCGAGCAGTTTCTCCGCGAAGGGCACCTGCGCTGGGATTCCCTCGGCGAGTATTGCGCACTCGTGCCGTCGTTGGAGCTCGTCGCCGAGCGGACGAAGAATCGGACGGCGGCACTGATGGCCGAGACCCTCGACCTGGCGATCGCGAAATACCTCGAGAATGCGAAGTCGCCCTCGCGCAAGGTCAACGAGCTCGACAACCGCGGCTCGACTTTTTATCTCACCCTCTACTGGGCCGAGATGCTCGCGGCCCAGACCCCCGACGCGGTGATCCGTGAGCGTTTCGCCCCGTTGGCGACGAAGCTCCGCGAGAACGAGGCGCGGATCGCCGAAGAGCTTCTCTCCGCTCAAGGAAAGCCCGTCGACATCGGCGGCTACTATCTCCCGGACGTGGAGAAGACCTCGGGCGCGATGCGCCCCAGCGCGACCCTCAACGCGATCATCGACGCCCTCTGAGTTGCCTGAGGGGAACGGCTGACGTATACTCCGAGGATGAAGTTTCGCGTGACCGTCAAACAACTGCTCGATGGCCGCTACTACGCGCGCTGCAATGCGGCTCCGCAGGGAATCGCCCAGAAGCACGCCGAGACCCGGGACGCCGCGCTCGAGGGCGTGCGTCTCGAGATTCAGTACCAGCTCGAGTATTGTCCTTGTAGCAGTGTCGCTGCCGACTATGTCGAGCTGATCGTCACCGAATGAAGCCGCCGCGAAGAGGCGGGCGCGACCGTAAACCCGCCCGCGGCAACGGCGTATCTGATGAAACCGATCGATCCTCGGGCCTACCGAAAAATCGTCGTCCTCAGCGGCGCGGGCATCTCGGTCGCGTCGGGGCTACCGACCTACCGTGGGGTCGGGGGGCTCTGGCAGGACGATGAGCTCCCGCGGTTCGCGCAGACCTCGGCCTGGCGCACGGATCCACTGGGCCTGTGGAATGCCTTCGCGCCGATGCGCGACGCCCTGAGCCGCGTGCGTCCGAGCGCGGGGCACCTCGCTCTCGCTGCCTTCGAAGAGCGACAGCCCGCGGGACACGAGTTGCACGTGATCACCCAAAACGTCGATGGGCTACACGGTGCCGCTGGCAGTCGGCGCGTGATCGAGCTACACGGAAACCTACGGCGCAGCCGATGTGCGAGCGAGCGCTGCGCTTCGGCTCCGTTCGAAGATGACCGCGCCTCCTTCGAGCGGCTCCCCACCTGTCCGACCTGCGGCGCGCTGCAGCGTCCAGACATCGTGCTCTTCGGTGAGTCGCTCTCCGTCGCCGCGGAACACGGGGCCAAGCGGGCTTTGCGCGACTGCGATCTGTTCATCGCCGTCGGCACGTCTGGGCTGGTCTCACCCGCGGCAGGCTTCGTGCGCAGCGCAAAATACGAGGGGGCGAGGACGATCCTCGTCAATCTCGAGCCGACGGACCCAGCGAACGCCTACTTCGACGACGAGCTGCTCGGCCGAGCGGAGCTTCTGCTGCCCGAGCTTCTCGGCGTCTGACGCGGTCAGGAGCCTCACCAGGTCGGCGTGTCGGAGTCCTCCCCCGTGTGGCGTCGGCGGTTCAATCGTCGCAGGAGGCATCGGCGCTCGACGCGTTGGCCTCGCCTTCGGACGAGGCATCAGCGCTCGACCCGTTGGGCTCGCCTTCCGGCGCTCCGTCGGCGACGCCGTTGTCCGGTGTCGCTCGCAGATCGAGCATCACACAGGCGAGCTGCTGGCCACCGGACGGCGGCGCCACGGTGAAGGTGTTGCCGTCACGTCGCGTCTTGGGAATCTTCTCCGCTTCGAGCTCCGAGGGCTCGTTTCCGCTCGTCTGTACGATCAATTTCGACCCGTCGAGGACCACGATCGCCGCACAGATCGGCGGTGTGCCCCGACTGAGCTTGCGGATCGTGGTGATACCTCGTCCTCCACGGCGCTGGCGCTCGTACTCGGCGAGCTCGGTCGCTTTGCATCGACCAGACGGCGTGAAGACCGCAATGCGGCCCTGAAGCGCAGGTGTCAGCCCGAGCGCGGCGACGACACGGTCGTCGTTCTTCAGTCGAATCCCGACGACACCGCCTGCTGGGCGACCCATCACGCGCACCTCGTCGAGCTCGAAGCGGATCGACATCCCATCCCGGGTGACGAGTAACACCTCGGCGAAGGGCTCGCCGCTCGTCTCGTCGGCTGGCGGCAGCACCGCGACGAGAGCGTCCCCGTCAGAGAGCTTGATCGCCACCAATCCAGCTGACCGGCTCGAGAGATACTCGCTCACCAGCGTTCGTTTGATCGAGCCGTCGCGGGTGACGAGGGTGAGAGCCGCGTCGTCCGCCATGTCCGGCGCGACCGAGAGCGCGGCGACGATGCGCTCCTCCTTGTTCATCGGCAGCAAATTGATCAACGCCTGCCCCGGGGCGTTCCATTTCGCCTCGGGAATCGTGTGCACGGGCAGGTTGTAGCAGCTGCCCTGGTCGCTGAACACGAGCAGCCGATGCTGGCTGTGGGAGCGGAACCAGGCGGTGAGATAATCGCCCGGGCGAACGCCCGCCTTCGTTGGATCCTGCTCTGCCCGCGGGTGACAGCGTTTGATGTACCCCTCGTTGGTGAGCGAAACGATGACGTGCTGCGGCGGCACCGTGACCTCGAGGGCGACCTTCAGCTCGGGTGTCTCGTCGACGATCTCGGTTCGGCGCGGCGTCGCGAATTGTCGTTTGATCGACTTGAGCTCGCGACGGATCAGCTTCCAGAGCTTCTCGGGGTTGTCGAGAACCTCGCGCAGCTCCTGGATCAGCTGATGCAGCGTCGATGCCTCCTCGGTCAGCGAGGTAATCTCGAGGCTGGTCAAGCGATGGAGGCGCAACACCAAGATCGCCTCCGCCTGCACCTCGCTGAAGCCGAAGCGCTCGACGAGGTTGTCGCGGGCGTTGGCTTTGTCTTTCGATGCACGGATCGTGGCGATGATCTCGTCGAGAATGTCGATCGCCCGAATCAGCCCTTCGACCTCGTGGAGCCGCTTCTCGGCCCGCTCGAGGGAGTACCGGCTGCGCCGCGTGACCACCTCGCGGCGGTGCTCGAGAAAATAGCGCAAGAGCGAGAGCAAGCTGTGGCGCACCGGGCGCCGCTCGGCGATCGCGATCACGTTGAAGTTGTAGGTCACTTGCAGCTGGGTCTTGCGCAGGTAGAAGTTGAGCACGCCCTCGGCGTCGGCGTTCTTCTCGAGGTCGACGACGATTCGCAGACCGTTGCGATCCGACTCGTCGCGGACATCGGAGACCCCGCGCACCGCACCGTCGGCGACGAGCTGCTCGAGCTGGCTGACGAGCGTCGACTTGACCACGCCGAAGGGGATCTCCGAGACGACGATCTGCGGCTTCTGCTTGCCCTTGGCGGGAACGATGTCGCACCGTGCCCGCAGGTGAATCCGGCCGCGACCCGTGTCGTAGGCGCCCGCGAGGCCGTCCTCGCCGACGATCAGCCCCCCCGTCGGGAAGTCGGGGCCCTTGATCTGCTTGCGCAGGTCGCGGATGCTCGCCTCGGGGTTATCGATCAGCGCGACGAGCGCGTCGATCACCTCACCGAGGTTGTGCGGTGGGATCTCGGTCGCGAACCCCGCCGAGAGGCCCGAGGTGCCATTGACCAGTAGGTTCGGGATCGCCGCGGGCAGCACGGCCGGCTCGACGCTCGAGTCGTCGAAGGTCGGGCGGAAGGGCACGGTGTCGGAGTCGATATCCTCCATCAGCGCCTCCGCCGAGGCTGCGAGGCGCGCTTCGGTGTAGCGCATCGCGGCGGGCGGGTCGTCGTCCATCGAGCCGAAGTTTCCGTGGCCGTCGATCAGCGGCAGACGCATCTTCCAGGCCTGCACCATCCGCACCATCGCCTGATAAATCGACTGGTCGCCGTGGGGGTGGTAATTCCCCATCACGTCGCCGACGGTCTTGGCGGATTTGCGGAACGGCCGATCCGAGAGGTTCTTGGCGCGGTACATCGCGTAGATGATGCGCCGCTGGACCGGCTTGAGCCCATCGCGGACGTCGGGGATCGCCCGCTCGAGGATCGTGTACTGGGCGTATCGTCCGAACGAGGAGGCGAGCTCCTCTTCGAGGGGAATCGGGATGATCGCCTGCTGTTCGGTCATCGATCGACCTCTTGCGTATCGAATGGCACGGTCGCTTCTTCGACGCCGAACTCGACGTTCTCGACGATCCAGTCGCGGCGCGGTTCAGAGTGGCTCCCCATCAAGATACTCACGTAGCGCTCGGCGTTCGAGGCGTCGTCGATCGTGACCTGCATCAGTGTGCGCGACTCGGGGTTCAGTGTGGTGTCCCAGAGCTGGTCGGCGTTCATCTCGCCGAGGCCCTTGAAGCGTTGGACCGATGCGTGGCGCCCCATCTTGCCCTTGGTCTCTTGCATCTCCTGTGTCGTCCAGGCGTAGCGCGAGCTGCTCTTGGTGAAGATGCGAAACAGCGGTGGACAGGCGATGTAGATCATCCCGTTGGTGATCAATGGACGCATGAAGCGATAGAAGAAGGTTAGAAGCAGACATCGGATGTGGGCTCCGTCGTCGTCGGCGTCGGAGAGCAAGACAATTTTGTGGTAGCGTAGCTGCTGCAAGCTGAAATCTTGCCCAATTCCCGTTCCGAGCGTCTGGACGATGCTCGAGATCTCATTGTTCTTGAGGATCTTCTCCAGTGGCGCGCGCTCGGTGTTGAGTGGCTTCCCGCGCAGCGGGAGGATCGCCTGAAACTCACGGTCGCGACCCTGCTTGGCGCTGCCCCCCGCGGAGTCGCCCTCGACGATGAAGAGCTCGCAACGCTCGGGTGTTCGACTCGCACAGCGCGTCAGCTTCCCGTCGAGTGAGGCCTTGAAGCCCTTGTCTTTGCCTGCGCGTGTCGCTTCGCGGACCTTGCGCGCCTTCTCTCGGGCCTCGCAGGCACGCGACGCTCGCTCGAGTAGTCCCGTCGCCAGGTCGGGGTTCTCCTCCAAGAACGCGGCGAGGTGGTCGGCGACGACCTGCTCGACCGCCGTCCGCGCCTCGCTGTTGCCGAGCTTCGTCTTGGTCTGGCCCTCGAACTCGACCTCGGGCATCCGCAGCGAGATCACCGCCATCATCCCTTCGCGGAGGTCCTCGCCCGAGAGGTTGTCCTTCTTCTTCCAGATCCCGAGTCGCCTCGCGTACTCGTTCATCACACGGGTGTGCGCCGATTTGAAGCCCGTCTCGTGGAAGCCGCCTTCGACGGTGTTGATGCAGTTGACGAAGCTGAGGATCGTCTCGGCATAGCCCTCGTTGTATTGCAGCGCGACTTCGACGGAGATCTCGTCGACCTGGCCCTTGAAATGGATCGGGTCGTGAGCCACCACGCGGCTCTCGTTCATGAAGCGCACGAAGTCGGCGATCCCGCCGTCGAACTTGAACTCGGCGCGGAGTGGCTCCTCGCGCGTGCGGTCTTCGAGGCGAAACGTCAGCCCCGGCACGAGAAACGCGAGCTCCCGGCAGCGGTTGATGAAGGTCCCGAAGACGAACTTCTGACGCCCGAAGATCTGAACGTCGGGCTTGAACCGCACCGTCGTCCCGCGCTTCCGCGTCGACCCGAGCGCCTCGAGCTCGGAGACCGTCGAGCCTCCTTCGGAGAAGGTGACGCGGTGTGTGGTCCCGTTGCGGAAGATCGTCAGCTCGACCCACTCCGAGAGCGCGTTGACGACCGCGGCGCCGACGCCGTGGAGGCCCCCCGAGACGCTGTAGCCGCCGCCGCCGAACTTCCCGCCAGCGTGGAGCTTGGTATAGACCAGGACGGGGGTAGGGACTCCCGTCGCGTGCATCCCCGTCGGGATTCCGCGACCGTTGTCGATCACGGTGACGACGTTGTCCGCGTCGAGAATGACGCGAATCTCGTCACAGAAGCCAGCGAGCGCCTCGTCCACGGCGTTGTCGACGATCTCCCACACGCAGTGCATGAGCCCGCGCGAATCGGTGGAGCCGA
>JAGQJP010000192.1 GCA_020430585.1 Myxococcales bacterium
ACGACGCCCGGTGGGACGACGACGCCCGGCGGGACGACGACGCCCGGTGGGACGACGACGCCCGGTGGGACGACGACGCCCGGTGGGCTCACCGCATACTGCGTACCCCACGCGGCGCTGCATCAGCCCGTCACGCTGCAGCTGCCGGAAGCGAAGTTGACCGTCGGCAGCTGCCAACTCACCGAGCGCACACTGCTCGACAACGGCGCGCTCTACGAAAAATTGAGCTTCGCTCTCGAGCCGGGCGTCGTCCGGGTTCGTCGCAGCGCCCCTGGTAAGCCGGTCTATCTCACGACCTACGCCATCGACGCCGGCGGCCGGGTCGTCGGCCAGCGGGTGACCGACGATAGCGGACTGCTCTACAACGAGTACGTCCAAGCCTACGACACCTCGGGCCGTCTGCTGCGCGAGGAGATCACCACAAAGGGCGGGGGCACGCACGTGGTGACCCAGCTATTCGAGGGCGATCGTCTCGTACAGCGAGTCGATGCCCGAAACGGAATCTCGAGCGTGACCTACCGCTTCGGCTACGACGCCGCCGGGCTCCTGACCGACGTCGTCGTCGAGTCGAGCTCGAACAGCGTGCCGAATCAGTCGACCAAATGGAGCTACGATGCGGAACACCGGCCGATCGCCGTCGAGCGGCGGGTCGAGGGCGAGCTGGCGCTGCGCCAGAGCTGGAGCTTTGATGCCGACGGCCAGCTGAAGAGCCGCCAGGTGGAGATCGACCTGACCCTCGCCGCCAAGCTCGAGGCCGTCGATACGATGAGCACGCCGCGCTTCGCCTGGCAGTACGGCGCGCGCGGCACCGAGCGGGATCTCCAGCCCTGGGGCGAGACCCCGGGCTTCGTCGCCGGTTCGAGCTGCCGACCCCTACCTGCGCAGGTCAGCGACGGCTATTTCGGCGCGGACTACGGGCTCGGCTGGACGACCCCGACCGAGGACAGCGTCACGGTCGGTTCGTTCTACGTCGCCGGTCGTCTCGGATACTACCAGGAGTTGCCCTTCTACACCCACTTCGGTGTCGGCACGGACCTCCAATTCGTATCGGCGCCGCTGCGCAGCTGGGAGACCGGCTCGTTGCGCGTCGTGGTGGGCTACCAGGCTGGGGTGATGCTCAGCGAGACGGCGCTCTTCTCGCCGACGAGCCTGGCGGCGCTCGACGCCGATTCGCTCTCGTCGCTCTACGAGCGGGTCCGCGGCTTCCAAGACGGGCGCCTCGTCGAGGACAAGCTGGTCTGGCATCGCCCGGATGGCAGCGTGCAGGACCGTAGCCTGCGCTTCGTTCACGACAGCGCGGGGCGGTTGACGGCGCGCGAGCTCCGGGTTGCCGACCAGGTCGTGGAACGCCAAACGTGGGGCTTCGAGGGCGCCCGGATCGTCTCGTTTGCCTTTTTCGGCCAAGACGGCGAGACGACCTGGAACGTGAGCGACTACAATCCGGGGGACATGAAGACCTTCGTCAGCCCGGTCAAGCTCGTCGAGGTGACCCGGCAGTTCGATGGCTCGTCCCTGAAAATGGAGCGCGCGAGCACCTTCGGATCCATGCTCGGCACACCGCAACAGCTCGAGCAGCGGTACGATCCCTCGGGGCGCTTGCTTCGCCGCTTGTCGACATCCGGTGGCCTGACGAGCGACACGAGTTGGAGCTACGATGCCCAAGGGCGATTGCTCGTCAGCGAGACGGACAACGAGAGCGACGGGATCGTCGACCGCCAATCGCTCTACACGTACGACGAGCTGGGCAATCTGGTCCTCGAAGAGAGCAAGACCCACCAATCCACGGGCAACTGGAGCAGCTGGGGCCAGAGCTACAGCTGGAGCTGCCAATAGCCGACCCGCTCGGGATGGCCGATCGATCAGTCGTCGGCTCCTCTCGATCTTCGAGGTCCGATATGGTAGAGAGGTTTCGTTGCGACCGGATCCGATGGTGCGATGAAGCTTCGTTCGTTGATCATAGCCTCGGCCGTTTCCCTGGCCGGCCACCTCGCTGTGCTGGCGCTGTCGACGGCGCCCGTTCACGCGCCGGAGACCCCGGCGCCGCCGCACACGACGATCGCCCTCGAGCTCGTACCCCGCGCCGCGCCACCTGCGACCACGATTTCGCGCACGCCCGCGACGGGGCGCACCCGATCAGCGCTGGATCGTCATTCGAAGCGGGTTCGGCCTCTCGCATCCGCACCGCGACCCACGGAGAAACCGACGCCACGGCCGTCGCGCGCGCGGAACGACGCCCCGATGCTGCGCACCGAGCGCCCACCGTCGAAGCGATCGCCGACGCCGAGACGGCTGGTGATCGCGCTGGCGAAGCGTCGCGCGCGTACGCCGCCGCGGCATGTGCCGAGGCGTCGAGCCGACCAGCGAGAGCCGGCGCCGACTCTCGTGAAGCGCTCGGCGCAGCTGCCCCGTACGCTGCGTGTCGGCGGACCGCGCACATCGGCCCCGCGCGTGACGCGGCCCGGGACGGAGTCGCGGGGGATCGAACGACCGGATCCGCTGCGGATGTCGCGCTATCTCGCGCGGTTGAACCGACTCGTCGCGGCGCGCAAACGCTACCCCGAAGTGGCGCGCCGGATGGGCGATGAGGGGCGGGTCGTGATCGAGGCGCTGATCGGATCGAGCGGTACGCTCCGGGGGGAGCCGACGATCAAGAAGAGCAGCGGGGTCGCACTGCTCGATCGCGAGGCGCTGCGCATGGTCACGAGCGCGGCCCCATTTCCACCGCTTCCCGGAGCGTGGCTTCTGTCGAGGCTGCGCGCCCGCTTCGTCGTCGACTTCGAGCTGCCCTGACGCCGATTCGATTGACCGCCCAACGTCGATTTTGCTATCGTGCCTGCTTTGCGGAGGCGGGGAGATGGAGATACCGCGCGATCGCATCGAGGTTCGTACCTCCCGCTCGGGGGGGCCCGGCGGTCAGAACGTGAACAAGGTCGAAACCCAGGTCGAGATCCGCTTCGTCGTCGGCGAGGCGGACTGGTTGCCCGAGGCGATCCGCGTGCGGCTCGCCG
>JAGQJP010000193.1 GCA_020430585.1 Myxococcales bacterium
CGGTTGCGGTATGATGGACACAACGGCAACGACGAGAACGAGATGACACCTCGAGGGACCAACCTACCCCTGCGGTCGGGCGAGACGGGCGTCGAGCGCCGCGCCAGCGCCGAGCCCGATCGGCCGCCGCTCACGCAGCGCTGTGCGCCCGATCGCTGCTCGCTCTCGCGCCGTTGGGAGCCCGACCGTCCGCCTCCGCGGCGCCGCTGGGAGCCCGACCGTCCGCCGCTGCGCTGCCCCTGGGCGATCGCGTTCGCCCTCGCCCTCTCGATCATATTCTCCATGCCATCGACACGCGCCGAGGTTCGGCCACCGTGGCGCACGGCGCAGCCGGGCCTGCGCGTCCGGCTCGGATCGACGGATCCGGAGATGCGCGAGCGAACGTTGTTGGCGCTCGCCAGCCTCGGCGCACGAGCGGCGGATTGGCTACCCGAGATCACCAAGCTCGCCCTCGACGCGAATCCCTGGGTGCGGCGGGCGGCGATGCGCGCCCTCGCCTCGATCGGCGTCAACGACAGCGAGATCGCGCGAGTGGTGGGGATCAACCTGGACCATCGCCATCCCTTCGTCCGGGAGGCCGCACTGCAGACCGTCGCGACCCTGGCGATGCGAGCCCGCTGGCTGGACACGGCGATGCTGCGCCTCCTCGACGACGCCGACGTCCACGTACGACGCGCTGCCTGTCGCGCGATCGTTCGCTCTCGTCCGCGGCCAACGCCGAAAATCGTCGGGGCGCTGATCCGACGACTCAGCGATCCGAATTACGGCGTGATGATGGAGGCGAGCCGAGCGCTGGGCTCGCTGGGAGTAAAAGCGCTGCGTCCCTTGCTCGCCCGAATCGCGAGCGGCGAGCGCTGGCCGCGGATGGCGGCGCTCTATGCGCTCTGGTTCATGGGCGAGCGGGCGTTGCGGACGATACCCCAGCTGGTCAAGCTGCTCGACGACCGCGACGCGATGATCGGCCGAATGGCCGCCCGAATCCTGGGGCGCCTCGGGACCCGCGCCAGCGTCGCCGTGCGCGCGTTGGTCCGAAGCCTGCACCATCGCTCGCCGCGCGTCCGCGAAGCCGCTGTGGTCGCCCTCGGCCGGATCGGCGCCAAGGCTGGACTGGCGGCGCCGACCCTACTCTCCCTGGCGGACGACGAGCGAAAGTGGATCCGCCGCGAAGCGGAGATCGCCCTGCGCAAGATCGGTCCCCCGCCACCTCATGTGCTCTCCAAAGCGGCTCGTGACAAGCGTTGGCGGGTTCGCCGCGCGGCGTTGCAGCTGTTGGCGCGCCGCGAGCCAAAACGGGGCGACGCGCTGACGGCGCTGCTCCGCGCTCGCAAGGACGCGGCGTGGCAGGTGCGGGCCGAGATCGCCAGCTCGCTCCGTCACTTCCCCCGTTTCATCGATCGCGTCGCGCCCGCTCTGGTGGAGTTTCTCGACGATGGGAACCCACGTGTCGTCCGCGCAGCCCTCAAAACGACGGCGCGCCTGGGCCCGACGGCCCACGCGGTGCTCGAGAAGGTGCTCGAGCGTTTGCGCCACGAGGATCAGTGGGTACGACTGGCATCGGTGCGGGCGCTGGTCGCCCTCGAAAGCCGCAGCGCTCGCACCGTCGCCGCGTTGATCAAGCGCCTCGACGACACGGAAGAGGCGTTGCGCGAGGCCGCCATGCACGCGCTGCTCCTGTTGAAAGCCGATCTCCCCGCGACGACGATTCGACTGCTCAAACGCATCGCGACGACCAGCACGCCGCGCAACCAACGCCTCGCCCTGCGACTTCTCGCCCGCGTCGGTCGCGGTATCGAGCTCGCCGACGAGGCGGTGGAGCGCGCGCTACGAAACCCGGACGCTCGCGTTCGCGTCGAGGTGCTGCGACTGTTGACGCGTCAGCGCCTGGCGCCTTCACCCTCGCTGCGGCAGCAGATCGTCGCCCAGCTCGAGCACGACGACGCGAGCGTGCGCTATGCCGCCCTCAAGGTGGTGATGCGCTTCGCCCGCCTCTCGGCGGGAGCGGAGTCGCGGCTGTTGATCGCCCTGCTGAACGACAGCGACTGGTTGATCCGCGTCGGTGCCGTGCGGGCACTGGCCCATCACCGCGTATCGACCGCCGTGAGCGCATTGATCGGAGCGCTGGACGATCGCCACCTGATGGTGCGCCAGGGGGCGGTCCTCGCGCTGACCTCGTTTCCCGAGGCGCGGCGCCGGATCATTACAGCCCTTCGCCGACTTTTCACCGATCGCCAGCCCGCTGTGCGGCGCGCGATCGTCCGGGCGCTCGGAATTCTTCGCCCCCCACCGAACGACGCCCTCTTCAGCGCCGCTCTGGACGACGGCTCACCGATGGTGCGGCGCGCCGCGATCATCGCCTTCGGCTCGTACCCGAGCCTGCCGCGAGCGCTCGAGGTCAGCCTGCGTCGTGCGCTCCACGACAGCGACGACGCGGTCCGACGAGCGGCGAAAAAGCTCTTCCTGCGCGTGCGCTTCCAGCGCTGAGCCCGAGCGATCCCGCCATTGCTCGGCAGTCGTCGAGAGCCGGCGGTGTACCGCGAGAGCCGAGCTCACGATCGGGCACGCTCAGTCGAGCGTCGGCCCGCCGTCCTCTTTGTGGAGCTGATGCACCGTCGCCTCGTGGGTCCAGGCGCGGTGGCGAACGATCTCGCCTTCGGTGAGGTAGACGACGTCTTCGGCGATGTTCGTCGCCAGGTCGGCGATCCGCTCCATCGTCTTCGAGATCCCGAGCAGATTGATCAGCGCTCGAGAGCTGGTCGGCGACTCGACCATCGCGACCTCGATCTTGCGATAGGTCGTGTGGTGAATCTCGTCGACCGCGTCGTCCAGGAGAAACACCTCGTACGCCGCCTGGGCGTCGGTGTTGACGAGCGAGTCGAGGCTCTTGTGCAGCATCGTCTTGACCCGCTCGGACATCGCCGCAAAGTCGAAGTCGACGTCGAGGGGCTCGATCTGAGCGAGGTAGGCGGCGCGCGAGGCGAGGTTGGCGGCGAGGTCACCGATCCGCTCGAGATCGTTGTTGATCTTGAGGATCGCGATGATGTACCGCAGGTCGACGGCGACGGGCTGATAGAGCGCGAGGACCTTCAGACAGTCCTCTTCGAGATCGACCTCGAGCTGATCGATGTCGAAATCGCCGTTGATCACCTCCCGCGCCAGCTCTGGGTCGCGTTGCTCGTAGGCCTGCGACGCTTTGTAGACCCGCTCTTCGACGAGCCCGCCGAGCTCGAGGATCCGCTTCTTCAGCAGGTTGATCTCTTTTTGTACTCGTTTCAAGCCGTTCCCCCGATCAGCCAAAGCGTCCCGTGATGTAATCTTCGGTCTGTTTGTTCGCCGGATTGGTGAAGATCCTCTGGGTGTCATCATACTCCACGATCGTCCCCTGGTAGAAGAAGGCGGTGCGATCGCTGATCCGCGCCGCCTGCTGCATGTTGTGGGTGACGATCACGATCGTGAAGCTCGACTTGAGCTCCTCGATCAGCTCCTCGATCTTGCTCGTCGCGATCGGGTCGATCGCCGACGTCGGCTCGTCCATCAACAGCACCTCGGGCTCGACGGCGACGGCGCGGGCGATACAGAGCCGCTGCTGCTGCCCACCCGAGAGCGCCATCCCAGGTTTGTTCAGCTTGTCCTTCACCTCGTCCCAGAGCGCCGCCTGCTGCAGCGCGCGCTCGATTCGACCGGAGAGCTCGGATTTCGAAAGCTTGTAGTGCAAGCGGAGACCATAGGCGACGTTGTCGAAGATCGTCATCGGAAAGGGCGTCGGCTTCTGGAAGATCATCCCGACCTTGCGGCGCAGCTCGATCAGGTCGATGAACGGCGAGAGGATGTTCTTTCCATCGATGATGATCTCCCCGTCGGCGCGCTGGTCGCGGTACATTCGGTAGATCCGGTTGTAGCAGCGCAGGTGGGTCGACTTTCCGCAGCCCGAGGGCCCGATGATCGCCACGACCTTCTTTTCCGGCACGTCCATCGTGTTGTCGAAGAGCGCCTGGTTCTTGCCGTAGAAGAAATTCACCCCGCGCACCGAGATCTTCGGCTCGGCGACGGGCTTTGACTTGGTCGGATGGTCGAGCACCTCGACACTCCTCTCATCGAGCCGTGGGGTCTCGCGTTTCTCGTTATCCATCGTTCTCTGCGGGTCGAGCGGCCCGACACCGCCCGCCAATGTACTCTCTGCGCTCCGTTTCATCGCTCCGCTCCTCGGCGCCGCTCAGCGCTTGCGCTCATAGGCGAAGACCCGCGCCGTCACCGAAAGCAACAGCACGGTCATCGTGATCACCAGCGACGCGCCCCAGGCCAGCCGTTGCCAGTCGTCGTAGGGAGACATCGCGTAGTTGAAAATCGTCACGGTCAGGTTCGACGTCGGACCGCTCAGGCTCTCGGGCCAATACGGGCTATTCAGCGCCGTGAACAGAAGCGGCGCCGTTTCGCCAGCGACCCGCGACATCGCGAGCAGGATCCCCGTGATGATACCGCTCTTCGCCGCTCGGAAGACGACGCTGTAGGTCACCCGCGTCCGCGTCGCACCGAGGGCGAGGGCCGATTCCCGCAGCGAGTCGGGAACCATCGTCAGCATGTCCTCGGTGGTGCGCGCGACGACGGGTAACATCAAGATCGCCAACGCCAGCGAGCCCGCCCAGCCCGAGAACTGCTTGCTCGGGACGACGATGAGTGCGTAGATGAAGAGGCCGACAATGATCGAGGGCACGCCCATCATCACGTTCGTCGCGAACCGAACGGCGTTGCCAAAGCGCGAGCGCGTGCCGAATTCGGCGAGGAAGCTGCCCGCGAGCATCCCGAGCGGTATCCCGATGGCGCTCGCGATCAGCGTCATCCAGAGCGTGCCGACGAGAGCCGAAGCCAGCCCGCCACCGCTCACACCCGGGGGGGCCGGCATCTTGGTGAAGAAGTCCCAGTTGATCGCCGCGGCGCCCTTGCGAATGACGACGTAGAGGATCCAGAAGAGCACGACAATCCCGAGCAGCGCGGCGACCGACGCGATGGACTTGATCGCCACGTCCACCGCCTTTCGCGCGCGCATCGAGCGCACCTGCAGTCCCTCGTTGGTCATGGGCGAGAGGTTTCCGCTCATCGCTGGCCTCCCATGCTCTTTTCGACGCGGCGCAGCCACCACTGGGCGACCACCTGAATCAACAGCGTGATCACGAAGAGCACGAGACCCAGCTCGATCAACGAGGCGAGATAGAGCGTCTCGCTCGCCTCGGCGAATTCGTTGGCGAGGGTCGAGGCGATGCTGTTCGAGGCGTCGAACAGTGACCAAGAGATCTCGTGGCGGTTCCCGATCACGAAGGTGATCGCCATCGTCTCGCCGATCGCGCGCCCGAGTCCGAGGAACGCGGCGCCCAGAATCCCCTTCGCGCCGTAGCGCAAGGTCACGAGCGTCACCTCGGAGGTCGTCGCCCCCATTCCGTAGGCCGACTCTTTGACGACGGAGGGAACCATGCGAAAGACGTCGCGAATAACCGCTGTCATGAAGGGCAGAATCATCAGCGCGAGGATAATCCCGCCCGTCAGCATCCCGATCCCGTTCATCGGGCCGCGAAAGAAGGGAAGAAAGCCCAAGGTCTTGTGAAGAAAGGGCTGAACATACGTCGAGACGAAGGGAGCGAAGAC
>JAGQJP010000194.1 GCA_020430585.1 Myxococcales bacterium
ATTCTCAGCTGGTTTGGGAATCCGTCGCTTCCCTGCCCACCCGTCCCGACGCGGGACATCTCGCTGCGCGCCCGCGAAATTCGCAAGCAGGCGTTGGCCGGCAAAGTTCGATATGCCGAGCCATTCTTGGCGCAGATCGTCGAGCGCGTCGCCGCGATCGATGACGGCGGAGAGGCCCACGTGCAGACGCACGATCTCTTCGAGCGGATCCGCTCGGATCTCGTGAGTCCCCGCGAGTTCGACGAAGAGCAGTTCCCATTCGAGGCGGTGCGCGAGCAGTCGCTGATCCTCCCGCAGTACAATCGCTTGCGAATCGAGCAGGTGGTCTGGGTCGATCGCGTGCTCTATCTACTCGGGCGCGACTACCGCGAGCCAGGAGAGCGCGACGAGGACGGCAAGCCGAAGGTCGAGTTCTATTGGCGTCTGTTCCGCTACGACAGCCGCCGCCAGCGTGTCGAGGAGATCAAGGGCTTGCCCTTCGAGCCCGATGGCACCAAGGGTTTCGTGATCGGTAAGGGTGACGGGGACTTGGTGATCGTCGCCGAGCAGCATCTTTATCGCCTGAACGACGAGGGCGAGCTCCACGACTTCGGTGTGCTCGACATCCCGCTCTATGGCGAATCGACGACCTTCGAGGTGCGGCGGGCGGTCGCCTACGGCGACGAGGTCTATGTCGCCTCGGAAGAAGAGGGCGACGAGATCTACCTCTTCGGTTTCTCTCGCGACGCCGAGCTTTTGCACGAATACGGTTTCGCGGGTTCGCTGGCGGGCAATCTACTCTTTGCTCGCGCCTCGTCGCAGCTGATCTACAGCCAACTCTTCGAGCTGCATGCCGTCGGTGCCAGCCTCGAGGAGCGCCAGCGCGACTTTCGGCTCTATTTCTCCGAGTTCAGCTATTCGCCCCACGAGCTCTTGGCGGAGGACGTCGACGGCCGGCTCTATTACTCCAACGGCTCGAAAGTTCTTTGTATCTCTGCCGATCTATCGACGATCACCGACGAGTTCGTGCTGCCGGGCAACGTGATCCACCTCGACTTCGACGAGAACGGCGACTTCAGCACCGTGGCCCACGATCGCGTCGGTAACACCCTGATTCTCTGTCGCTACCGCCGCGGCTGAGGTGACGCGGCGCACCGCCGAGAGAGCCCCGATGCGCGACCATCGACCCCCTCCAACCGACGAGGCCGAGCTTTTGCGACGCGTCGCGGCGATCGCCGGACGCACGGTGGCGGAGCTCGCCGCTTCGGTCGGCGTGGTCCCGCCAGAGAACCTCTCGGGGCACAAGGGCTTTCTCGGCGATCTACTCGAGGCGTGCCTCGGTGCCAGCGCGGGGTCCCGTGACGAGCCCGACTTCACCGAGCTCGGGATCGAGCTCAAGACGCTGCCGATCGACGCTCGCGGCCGGCCGCGCGAATCGACCTACGTCTGCCGCGTGGTCCACGACGCCCGCGATCAACAGCAGTGGCCCCAATCGCGCGTCTGGCGCAAGCTCGCCCGCGTCCTCTGGATTCCCGTCGATGGTGAGCCGCGGCTACCGCTGGCGTCGCGCCGGATCGGCTGCGGGCTGCTCTGGCGATTGGAGGGAGAGCTCGAGGCGCTCGTCCGCGCCGACTGGGAACAACATCAAGAGCTGATCCGCCACGGCCAGATCGACGCGATCCGCGCTCGGGACGGACGCTATCTCCAGGTCCGACCAAAGGCGGCCAACAGCGCCGCGCGGCTCGAGAGCGTCGACCGCCACGGCGTGCGAATCGAGACATTGCCGCGCGGCTATTACCTGAGGACGGCCTTCACTCGGTTGGTCGTGGAGCGGTACCACACGCTCTGACTCCGACGTTCCAATCGTTTCCACGCCAGCTACCTTGGTCGGTAGATCCCAGGAGCGTTCGGACGCCGCGCTCGCTCGCGCTGTCACATCACCAGGCGCACGCCGCCGAGGTCGGCGATCGAGTGGGGGAAACGGTCACCAGGCGTGCCGATGAACATGTAGTTCTTCGGTACGCCGAGGCGCTGCGA
>JAGQJP010000195.1 GCA_020430585.1 Myxococcales bacterium
CCGGTTCCCGTCGAGTTGCAGACCTCTCCTGTATTGTCGTTGCACGTTCCGGCGCCGGGCGTACAGATCTTCACCAGACACTCGCCGTTGACACAGAGCTGATCCGCCTCGCAAGGGGTGTAGTCGGTGAAGCCCGTGCCATCGGCGTTGCAGGTCTTGGCGATGTTGTCCTCGCAAAATCGCGCACTCGCGGGGCACGTCGCGCCCTCGACGTTGACGCACTCGCCGTTCACACAGACTCCGGGCTTGCAGGACGCGTCGGCGCTGAAGCCGCTACCGTCGGGCTTGCAAACCTTGCGCACGTCGTTCAGGCAAAACCTCTCCCCAGGCGAGCAGACGCGTTGATCGAGACAAGCGCCCTGCAAACATCCGTTCGGACAGCTGGCGACCTCCGTCGCCGAGGTACCCGTGTCGTTGCACTCCTGTAGGCTGTTCTCGACACAGAATCGGCTATTCGGTGTGCACTGGCCGATCGACGTGATATTTGGCGAGCCTTTGCCCGAGCAGCCGAGCGTCAAGAGCACGTAGGCGCCGACGAGCGCCAGCCATCGTCGATTCTCGTGTCGTCTCATCGTTCTCCCCCACGCGGCGCGTGCGAACGGACCATCGGCAAGACGATAGGAGAGTACGACACCTCGCGTCAAGGACAATCGACAGGGGTGTGGACGCTGTCGACGCGATCGGCGACTCCTGTTTCGGGGGAACGCGTCGCTGGCCGAGAGCTCGAGACTCGTGCTATCCTCGACAGAGACAGACAAGGAGTCGAGGGATGTCTCACCTCCATCGCGCGTTGATCGCCGTCGCGATCTCGATGGCCCTGTTGGCGTTGCTCGAGTGGCAGACGGTCTCACCGAGTGACACTCTCGCTCGCGTCGTCGGCGTGATGGCCTCCCATGGCCGCGGCGGGCCGCGCGGGCCCGTTCGATACGGGACTGCGGTGGTCCAGCGGGGCTATCAGACGGGCGACGCGGGTCTGGTCGTTTTTCCGTTGCTTCTCGTGTTGGCTCTCGCCCACCTCGCCCCACTGCGGCTTTCCATACGACCGTGGCAGCAAGCGCTTGTGGCCCTTGGATCCCTCGCGCTGCTCAGCGGCATCGTTGCCGGCCTCTTCGAGCTACACCTCTTCGATCGCGTCGTCGTGCTCTGGCCGCAATATGCCTTCTGGGTTGGCTTTGCGCTGTTCGCTCTGGCGGAGGTCGCGCTCCTCGGCGTGAGCGCAGTCGGTGCCATTCGCCACCGCCCAGCGCCAGATGAGCAAGAGCGCGCTCGGGGAGCGTAAGCGGCCGCAGAAGGGCACGACATCCCACCCGATGAGCTCGATCGTTGAGCGGGCAAGCTCGGCAACGCACGGCGCTCCGACGACGCACCGGGGCGCGCCGCGCGGACGCGCTTGACACACGCGTCGCGCTTGCTATAGTCGGCGGCAGGTCGCATCGCGACCGGACCCATTTACGCTATCATGAACCGACAACCACGACCGCCAATAGTCGTGCAAAGGAGACGTGCATGTCCGCACCGCTAACCCCGGCCCACATCATGCAGGTAGGTACCGCCTTCTGGGCATCCAAGACGTTGCTGAGCGCCGTCGAGCTCGGCGTGTTCAGCGAGTTGGCCAAACACCCCGGCGAGGATCTGGAGAGCCTTCGAGGACGTCTCGGGCTCCATCCCCGCTCGGCGCGAGATTTCTTCGATGCCCTCGTCGCCCTGGGCTTTCTGCAACGCGATGATGGCAAGTACCGCAATACGCCCGAGACCGAGCTCTTCCTCGATCGGAAGAAGCCGTCGTATGTCGGCGGGCTCCTCGAGATGGCGAACCACCGCCTCTACGGATTCTGGGGTCACCTGACCGAGGCGTTGCGGACGGGCAAGCCGCAGAACGAGTCGCGTCACGGTGGTGATCTCTTCGCCGAGCTCTATGCCGATCCGGCGCGACTGAAGAGCTTTCTCGAGGCGATGACCGGCGTCAGCCGTGGCGCCAACATGCAGATCGCGGCGCAGCCGTTCTGGGCGCGGTACCAAACGTTCGCCGACGTCGGCACCGCCCAGGGTGACCTGCCCGTGCAGATCGCCCGGGCCAATCCGCATCTACAGGGGATCGGCTTCGATCTCGCCGAGGTCGCTCCGATCTTCGAAGAGTACGTCGAAGACCACGGGCTCGACGAGCGGCTGACCTTCGTCGCCGGGGATTTCTTCGCAGGCGAGCTGCCCCGGGCCGACGTGATCACGATGGGCCACATCCTCCACGATTGGGACCTCGAGACCAAGATGATGCTCCTTCGCAAGGCGCACGCCGCCCTGCCCGAGGACGGGGCATTGGTTGTCTACGAAGCGCTGATCGACGACGAACGGCGCCACAACGCGATGGGACTGATGATGAGCCTGAACATGCTGATCGAGACCCCCGGCGGGTTCGACTTCAGCGGTGCCGATTGTGTCGGTTGGATGCGCGAGGTCGGTTTCCGCGAGGCGACGGTTCATTCGCTCCACGGTAACGAGGGGATCGTCGTCGCGCTCAAGTAGCGCACGAGGCCGAGCTTTAGGGCGCGCAATCGATCAGGCGATCGATTTGCGTGCACGCACTCTCCACGATCTCTGTCCCGAGAGCGGGCCGTTCGAGAAAGCCCAACCAGGCAAAGAGGTCTGTCAAGCGCGCCTGCAAAATCCAACGCTCGCTCAGCCGCCCTCCGGCCCTCTGGTAGGCGGCGCCCAGCAGCGCCTCGAAGAGCGGAGGCTCAACGAACGGAGCGCGGAGCAGGTGGCCGAGATCGAGAGACGGCGTGCCGGCACAGGCAAATTCCCAATCCAGGACACAAAATCCCCCGCCGGCGTCGAGCAGAATGTTCTCACCGCCGAAATCTCCATGGCAAAGACAGGCGGTCTCGGCGACCTCGTCGAGGACGAAAGCATTCCGCGCCAACCACTCCAGCAGGCGGTCGGCGCGCGCGTCGCCGATGTGGCCGCGCCCCGGACCGACGCCTATCCGCGGCTCGGCGTACGCGCAGAGCGCCGCTCCGTCGAGACGAACCGACGCGGTGATCCCCAGGGCGTCGCCGTCGCTGGCGAGCCAACCGGTCCGTTCGAACGATACGCGATGCAGCGCGGCAAGGCCGGACGCCAGCCGTTCCAGCAGCTTCGACGCCGAGTTGACACTCAGCGTATGGGCGAGACGGTCGAGCCGGGACCCGTCGACCCATTCGCTGACGATGCACGGATGGCCGCTGATCGGCTCCTCGACGGCGAAGGCGATCGGCTCGGCAACCGGCAGCCGCCCGCTGCGATGGACGGCGCGTTGAACGGCGTGCTCGAGTACCGCCGCCGCCGCGCCACGCTGGCCGATCTTGACGCAGAGCGCGCGCGGTCGGTCGGCGAGCTC
>JAGQJP010000196.1 GCA_020430585.1 Myxococcales bacterium
ACAAGGACGGCTGGGCGGTCTTGCGTGAGCTGAAGGCGGACCCGAAGCTGGCGCACGTGCCCGTGCTGATGTTGAGCATGATCGACGAGCAGCAGCTCGGCTTCTCCCTCGGCGCGACGGACTTTCTGACCAAGCCGATCCGACGCGAAGAGCTGCTGAAGATCCTCGAGGTCGTACGCCATCCCGAGGTGCCAGCGGTGGTCTTGGTCGTCGAGGACGAAGAGAATCTGCGGCGCATCACCTGTCGCATGCTCGAGCAGGAGGGCTGTCGTCTGCTGCAAGCGGCCAACGGCGTCGAGGCGCTCGAACGGATCCGCGAGGAGCGGCCGAATCTGATCCTCCTCGACCTGATGATGCCCGAGATGGATGGCTTCGAGTTCCTCCGCGAGCTTCGCAAAGACCCGGCGTCACGGCAGATCCCCGTGATCGTCGTCACGGCGATGGAGCTCACCGAGCGTGAGCTGCGCTATCTCGAGCGTCACGCGAGGGCGGTGCTGCAAAAAGGGGCCTACGCGCGCGATGACCTGCTGGGCGAGGTGCGCGACCTGCTACGCCGCTTCGCGCTGCCGCGCCCGGAGGGATAGCGGATTGTCAGCAGCAGAAAAACACGCGATAATCGGTCTCATCACCGAGACGAGAGACGAACGACGATGAGCGAAGGCAAACGAATTCTTTTGGTGGAAGACAACGAGATGAACCGGGACATGCTCTCACGCCGCCTGTCGCGCAAGGGGTTCGACGTCTTGCTGGCCGAAAACGGGGAGGAGGCGATCGCCCAGGCCAAGGCCGGCATCCCCGATCTGATCCTGATGGACATGAGCCTTCCCGTGATGGACGGATGGGAAGCGACACGCCGGATCAAGGCCGACGACGCGACGCGCTCGATCCCCGTGATCGCCCTGACGGCACATGCGATGAGCGGAGACAAAGAGCGCGCCCTCGATGCGGGATGCGACGACTACGATACCAAGCCGATCGAGTTCAACCGGCTGTTGAAGAAGATCGACGAGCACCTCCGTTCCTGACTCTTCGAGAATCGGCCAGGTCTCCTGAGCGCGCAGGCTGCGCTCGGGACGAGATGGAGCCCAACATGCCGCCACCCCGCCACGAGCGTTATGGATTCTGGCCTTCCGCGATCGACTCGGCCCTGGTCGTCGCCCAATCGGTGCGCATCGGACGTCCTCAGCTCGACGGCGAGGCGGTCTACTGGACCGAGCTACGCCCGAGCGATGGGGGGCGCAACGTGTTGCTGCGACGCGTCGGTGACGGAGCGGTCGAAGATCTCACGCCGGACCGATTCAGCGTGCGCTCTCGCGTACACGAGTATGGAGGTGGCGACTACCTCGCCACCGACGGCGAGCTGTTCTTCGTCAACGACGCCGATCAGCGCGTCTATCGCAAACGAGAGGGCATGGAGCCCGAGGCGATCACGCCGGCCGGCACAGCGCGCTATGCCGACTTCGTCCTCGACCGCGCTCGATCACGACTCTACGCGGTCCAAGAGCTCCATGGCGACGGGCGAGAGGCCCTCAACCGGCTCGTCAGCATCTCTCTTTACGGCAGTGGCGTGACGCCGTTGGTCTGGGGCGCCGACTTCTACTCCAACCCGCGGCTCTCGCCGGACGGGACGAGCCTCTGCTGGCTCGCCTGGCATCACCCGAACATGCCCTGGGACGGCACGACGCTACTGCGCGCCGAGTTCGACGACGCTGGGGCCCTCGGCGATCCCCATGTCGTCGCGGGTGGAGACGACGAGTCGATCTTTCAGCCGCTCTTCGCCGCCGACGGAACGCTCTACTTCGTCTCCGACCGCCGGGGCTTCTGGAACCTCTACCGTTCGAACGGCCGAGGCACCGAGTGCGTGATGCGCGCCGACGCGGAGTTCGGCATGCCGCAGTGGGTCTTCGGGATGTCGACGTATGCGCTCACGCCCGATGGGACCGTGATCTGCGCCTACACCCGCGACGGAGTCTGGCGACTCGGGCGCCTCACCACCGATGGCCCGCTCGAGCCGATCGCCCTGCCCTACCAGACGCTGGCCTATGTCGTCGCCGACGCCAAGCGCGCGGTGCTGCTCGGCTGCGCCTACGATCGCCCGGACGCGCTGCTCGAGGTCGACTGGACGACCCACCGTTCGCGCGTGATCCGCGAGAGCTCGCACCTCGATCTCGATCCCGGCTATCTCTCGACGCCGCGCCACCTCTCGCTGACCAACCGCGAGGGGGACACGATCTACGCCTTCTATTATCCGCCGAGCCACCCCGACGTCTGTGGCCCGGAGGGCGAGCGTCCGCCGATGATCGTCAAGAGCCACGGCGGTCCGACGGTAGCCGCGACCATCGCCCTGAGCATGAAGACGCTGTTTTGGACCTCGAGGGGATTCGCCATCCTCGACGTCAACTACGGCGGCAGCACGGGCTACGGCCGGAGCTACCGTCGCCGCTTGGACGGCCGCTGGGGCGAGATCGACGTACACGACTGCATCGACGCCGCCCAGGGTGTGGCGGCGATGGGACTCGCCGACCGCGATCGTCTGCTGATCACCGGCGGCAGCGCGGGCGGATATACGACGCTCTGCGCCTTGACCTTCCACGACCTCTTCATCGGCGGCTCGTCGCACTACGGCGTGAGCGATCCGACGACCCTCGCCCAGGAGACCCACAAGTTCGAATCGCGCTACGACGCACGGCTCTTCGGCGCGACGGACGCGAACGCCGCGGTCTATCGCGAGCGCTCACCGATCCACTTCGCCGAACGGCTGAGCTGCCCGGTCATCTTCTTCCAGGGTGGTGAGGACCGAGTGGTGCCGCCGTCGCAAGCCGAGCGAATGGTCGACGCGCTGCGTGAGAAAGGCGTGGCCGTCGAATATCACCTGTTCCCAAACGAAGGCCACGGGTTTCGACGCGCCGAGAACATCGTGACCGCCACCGAAGCCGAGCTTCGTTTCTTTCAGAGCATCCTCGGACGAAGTTGACGCCGCCCTGCTTTTCACTAAGCTGGTAGAACGTGAATACCGCGAGCGATAGGAGGCGCGATGCAGGACATCATCACCCTCGGGTTCTTGATCCTTCTTCAGGTGGTCTTGGGCTTCGACAATCTGCTCTACATCTCCCTCGAGTCGAAGCGAGCGCCAGAAGCGAAGCGCACCTACGTCCGGCGCGTCGGAATCGTCGTGGCGATCGTGCTGCGAATCGGTCTGCTCTTCGCCCTGATGAAGCTGATCGAATACGTGCAGAATCCGCTGTTCCACATCGATCTCCTCGACTGGGTCCACGGCGCCTTCAACGTACACAGCCTGATCGTCCTCGCCGGCGGCGTCTTCATCATCTACACCGCGACCAAAGAGATCTGGCACATGGTGATCTTCGACGAGCAGAATGACGGGAGCCACGTCCACGAGAGCGCGCCGACCTCCGTGAACCAGGTGATCGCGATGATCGTCGTGATGAACCTCGTCTTCTCCTTCGACTCGATCCTCAGCGCGATGGCTCTGACCCACGTCTTCTGGGTGATGGCGGCGGCGATCGTGATCGGCGGCCTGATGATGATCTGGCTCGCCGACCGCGTCTCCGCCTTTCTGGCGAAGAATCGGATGTACGAAGTGCTCGGCCTCTTCGTCCTCTTCATCGTCGGGATCATGCTCCTGAGCGAAGGCGGACACCTCGCTCATCTGACGCTCTTCGGCGCTGCGATCACGCCGATGAGCAAGGCGACGTTCTACTTCACGATCGGCGTGCTCGTCGTGATCGATCTGGTCCAGAGCCGCTACCAGAAGAAGCTCTTGGTCGAGGCGGCCAGAAGCGACAATCAGAAAGGCTGACATCGTGCCGTTGCGTCGGCGCAACAGGGGCGGACGGCGCGTCGTTGCAGACGAGCAACCCCGACCGCGGTTCGCGATGGAGCACTTTCCAAAACAAATTCGAAAACTTGAACAGGAACCGACGCTGTGCGTCGCACCGTTGTCGGCGAAGGCACGCATCTTGTAATCTCGGCGAGCGTCGGGTCGGACTCGCCCCGTGGATCCTTTACGACGACCGGGACATGGACTACTGTAAGGCTCGATGTGGATGTGCTGCGGTAGGACATCCACCGACGACGACCGAGGTCGCGCACCCGGCCGCCGTCTTCGGATCGGCACATGATGGATTGGAGGCTCGCATGAAACGCTCGATTCTCGCACTCATCATCATCGGCACGGCGTTCACCGCGTCTGTCGCACACGCCGACGCCAAGCTCGACGAGCTCGTGCGCAAGGCGGACATGGTCACGCGCAGCAAAACCTCGGCAGCGGTTTTCGAAATGACGATCAAGACCTCGACCTACACACGCAGCTTCAAGATCGTCGCCTGGGACGACAGACGACACGGCGAGAAATCGCTGATCAAGATCCTCGGACCCGCTCTCTGGCGAGGGTACGGAACGCTGAAGATCGATTCCCAGCTGAAGATGTACAACCCGAAGTCGAACCACGTCACCCTCGTGGGCAGCTCGATGCTCGGCGACTCCTGGATGGGAAGCCACTTCACCAACGACGACCTGGTCAAAGAGACCCAGCTGCAGAAGCACTTCACCAGCCGGATCATCGAGACCCACAAGGGCGAGCTCGGATCCCTCGGTTCCGGAACCTTCTATCGGTTGCGGCTGGACCCGAAACCGACGGCGCCCGTCGCCTGGGGCAAGATCGTCTACGAGCTCTGGGAGGGCGGACCGATCGTCGTCCCCGTGCGCGCGACGTACTTCCGCAAGGTGAGCGACAAAAAACCGACGCGGACGATGAGCTTTTCCGAGATGAAGAAGATGAGCGGGCGCACGATGCCCTGCGTGATGAGCATCACGGTGACCGACAAGCCGGGGGAATACACCAAGATCACCTATCGCAAGGTGAAGTTCGACATCGCGATCCCGGGTGCCAAGTTCACCGAGCAGGCGTTGCGCAACTGACGACTCGCGTTGGACGGAGTCGACCTGCGCCCCCGGCATGGGCCGCGCCGCCCCGTACAAGGAGGCCGTGATGAACTCGATGGTACGATTGGCCTGGCGCAATCTGGGCCGCAACCGCAGACGGACAGCGATCACCGTCTTCGCGTTGGCCTTCGCGATCGCCCTCTGTGTTGGCAGTTACGGCGTCACGGACGGACTGAACGCGAGCATGCTCGAGACGTTGACCCGCCTCGAGTTGGGCCACGTGCAGGTGCACCACGCCAAGTTTCCCAAGAAGCGCCAGCTCACCGAGACGATCGACGACGCACCGCGCGTTCTCAAAGCGATCGCCAGTCTCGGGCCGCGCCTGGGCGGGAAGGCGACGATGCGGCTCTACGGTGCCGCGCTGGTCAGCCGCGGCGAGAAGTCCGCCGGCGTGCAGCTGGTCGGCGTCGTCCCCGAGACGGAACGTCAGGTCACGGTGCTCCACAAGCTGCTCGCCCGCGGCCGCTATCTCGATGACGCGCCAACGCCGTGGCCACGCGGCCGCAAGCTCACCGACGCCGAGCGGGAGCGCGATCGGACGATTACCAAGAAGGTGGAAAAGGACGTCCTCGACGAGCTCGACAGCCTGCCGACGCTGAAGCCGAAGGCGCCCGCGCCCGACGCGCCGAAGACCCCGGCGCCGAACGCGCCGACGCCCAATGGGCCGACGAAGACCGACGCCACCAGGAAGCCCGACGCCACCAAGAAGACCGACGCCACCAAGAACGTCGGGCCCCATGGCAGGACAGCGCTCAAGAGCGAGACGCTCGAGCTGGCGAACAAGCTCTCGCCCCCTCCGGTGCGGCCGCCGCGGGTGATCATCGGAACGTCCCTGGCGCGGATCCTCAAGGTGAAGGTCGGCGAGACGATCTACGCCCTGACCCAGACCGTCGACGGGATGATGGCCGAGGTGCACTTCGAAGTCGCCGGGATCTTCAAGACCGGCTCCAATCAGTACGACCGCACCCGGATCTACATGCACGTCGGCGACCTGCAGCGGATGCTGCATCTCTACGACCGGGTCCACGAGATCGCGTTGGTGACGCACGACGCGAAGCTGGCCAACGAAACCGCCGCGACCCTGAAGGCAAAGCTCTCCGACGACAAGCTGATCGTCCGCTCATGGAGCGTGATCCGACCCGACGTGGAACGGATGTTGAAGCTGAACAAGGTCTCGACAGCGATCATGATCTTCATCATCTTCTTCGTCGCCACCCTTGGCGTGGTGAACACGATGCTGATGGCGGTCTTCGAACGAACCCGCGAGTTCGGTGTGCTCAAGGCGATCGGGATGTCGGCGATGCGGCTCTTCAACCTCGTCGTCATCGAGACCCTGGTGCTCGTCGCCTTTTCCGCGGTGGTCGGGACGATCTTCGGACTGCTCCTCGACGGCTATCTCGTCGTCTACGGTCTCGACCTGCGCTCGTTCACGGACGGAATCTCGATCATGGGGATCGGTATCGCCCCCGTGCTCAAAGGCAAGGTCACCCTCTCGGGGCTGCTGATCCCCAGCTTGATCCTCGGGATCTCCTGTTTCGTCGCCTCGTTCTATCCCGCACAGCGCGCGGCGCGTATGCTGCCCGCCGCTGGCATGAGGGAGCTCTGACATGTTGGCACTGCGCATCGCCTGGCGCTCGTTTCTGCGCCATCGCCGCCGTTCGCTGATCACCGCCTCGGCGGTCTCCTTCGGCCTCGGCTTGATGCTCGCGTCGGTGGGCATCGCCGAAGATTCGCACTATCGGATGATCGACATGGGCGTCAAGCTCGGCTCGGGACACATCGTCGTGCAGGGCAAAGGATATCAGCGCGACCAGACCCTCGACTATCTCGTGACCAAGCCCGATGAGGTCCAAAAGCGGATCGTCGGCGTTCCGGGAATCCGACAGATCGCCCCCCGGGTGCGCGCCTCGGGGCTGATCCGCAGTGGTGACACCTCGAGCGCCGTCCTCGTCAGCGGCGTCGACCCGACGATCGAGCCGCTCGTCTCGAGCATCGCCGACCCGAAGAAGCGCAAGAAGGGGGACTACATCCGGCCCCTGGCCGAGATGCCGAACCGCAACTGGCCGGCGGACATCTACATCGGCAGCGAGCTCGCCAACACGCTCCACGTCGGCGTCGGCGACAAGGTCGTGCTGACGGTCTCGCCCAAGGGGGGCGGACGGCCAGAGAGCGCGGCGTTCATGGTCCGCGGGATCTTCCGCACGGGCTCCGACGAGCTCGACGCGATGTACGTCGAGATCCCGATCGACGAGGCGCAGCGGCTGCTGAAGATCGGTACGTCGCTGACCCAGCTGGCGATCATCCTCGAGGACAACGTGACGACGCTGCAGACCACGGCCGAGATCAAGCGACGCCTCGCGGGGATGACCCTCGAGACCCTGCCCTGGCAAGAGTCGATGAAAGAGCTCTACGACACGATCGTGATCGACGACGGCGGTAACTACGTGATGTTCGCGATCATCTTCGCGATCGTCGCGATCGGGATCTTCAACACGATGCTGATGTCGGTGATCGAGCGCACCCGCGAGTTCGGCGTGATGATGGCGATCGGCACGAACAAGTTCCTGATGTTCCGCATCGTGCTCGCCGAAGCGTTCGTCCTCGCGCTGTTTGCCGCGGCGATCGGCGTCACCCTCGGCCTCGGGCTGCACTACTGGGTCTCCTCGGTGGGGATCGACATCGCAAAGTGGGCCGGCGAGGACTATCAAGTCGCCGGGGTCGTCTTCGACATGAAGATCTACTCGCGCCTGACGGCCTATATCGTCGCCAAATGGTCGGTCGTCGTCGGCGGTTTGGTTCTGGTGAGCGCGATCTACCCCGCATATCGGGCCACGCGCCTGCAACCGGTGGAGGCAATGAGACATGTCTGATGTAATCGTACACGTCAAGAACGTGCAAAAGACGTACAAACAGGGGTCGATCGAAGTCCACGCGCTGCGCGGAGTGACCCTCGAGCTCGCTCGCGGCGAATTCGCCGTCCTCGCTGGCTCGTCTGGCTCGGGAAAGACGACGCTGCTCAACCTCGTCGGCGCCCTCGACGTGCCGACGACGGGCGAGATCGACGTGGAAGGGCGGATGCTCTCGTCGATGACGGGAAAAGACCTCGCCGAGCTGCGCCTGCGCCGCCTCGGCTTCGTCTTCCAGGCCTACAACCTGATCCCCGTGCTGAGCGCCTATGAGAACGCCGAATACGTGATGCTGCTCCAAGGGGAGCCCGCCGAGAAGCGACGGGAGAAGGTGATGAAGGTCCTCGAGAGCGTCGGCCTCAAGGGAATGGAGAACCGCCGCCCCACCGAGCTCTCGGGGGGCCAACAGCAGCGCGTCGCCGTCGCCCGAGCGATCGCCTCCGAGCCCGCTCTGGTGTTGGCCGACGAGCCGACGGCGAACCTCGACTCGAAGACCGGGAGCGATCTCGTCGCGACGATGCGCAAGCTGAACGAGGAACACGGGATCACCTTCCTGATCTCCTCCCACGATCCGAAAGTGATCCGCCACGCGGCGCGGGTGATCCGCCTCGAAGACGGCGCGATCGTCTCCGATGAACGGCAGAACGGCAAACCGGCCGTCGGCTACAACCCCGTCGACGCGGCGACCGAGGACAGTGAAGCGTGGCGTGGCGGCAACGCCGACGGCGAGGACTACGACGGCGACTAGGCGGCGACGTTGGCGGCAAGGCAGCGCGTTCGAGTTGGCGGAGATCGATATGACGGATTTCGGTGAACCGGGTCGACGAAGAAGGGTGGCGATGACGACGAGCGCGAGTCGCTGGATCGTATTCCTGCTCGCGGCGCTGACGCTGCGCAGCACGCCCGCACGTGCGGCGGTGCTCTACGAAGACGAGCTCGGAGGGAAGAGCACGGCCCTGACACTACTCGTGCGGAGCTTCAGCTTCCTGCTCACCGGGCCGACGTTGAAGCCGCCGATCTCGCCGTCCGACATGGACCCGACGGCGACGACGATCACCGATCTGCGCCTCAGCTTCGTCCAGAAGCTCCCGTGGCTGAAGATCGTGCTCCACGATCAGCTGACGACCACGGTGCGGGCCCATTCGAGCACTGACGCGCTGTCGATCGGCCGCGGCGTCCCGCCACCCCGCTTCTTGCCGCTGCAACAGAACATCGTCAGCGAGGGCAATCTGCAGCTGCGCAACAGTATCGACTGGCTCTACCTCGCCTTCACCTTCGGACCCGTGACCCTCACGGTCGGGCGTCAACCGATCACGCTGGGACGGGGCAAGCTCTGGCAGGTGACGGACCTGATCGCCGGCTTTTCGATCACCGAGGTCGACACCGAGTACAAGCCGGGAAGCGACGCCTTTCGCCTCGACTGGCAGATCGCGCAGAAGAGTCAGCTGACCCTGCTCGCCGTCGCCGGCGAGCTCGCCGACGACAAGGACGCCCAGGCCACGCTGCGCGGCTCGTCCTTCGCGCTGCGCTTCCAGCAGGGCTTCAAGAAGGGTGAGGTCGGCGTCCTCGCTGGCTTCATTCGCCGCGACGTGGTGCTCGCCGTGGACCTCGCCCTCGACTTCGGCGCCTTCGACATGTACGTCGAGGTCTCGGCGACGCTGCCGACCCACGACAGCCTGACGCGGCGAAGCGCGCCCCTCTCGTCGGACTCGCGCGTCTTGGTGCGCGGCGTCCTCGGGGCGACGTTCAAGCCGACGGGCAAGCTGACGATCGTCCCCGAGCTCTACTTCAACGGGATGGGCAGCTGGAAACCGAGCGAGTACCTCTTCGTCGCCGGCTCCGAGCGCCTCTCGATCGGTGAATTCTACAACATGGGCCGCTTCTACGTCGGCTGCGCCGTGAATTGGGAGGTTCACGCGCTGGTGACGATCAACGGCGCCCTGATGATGAATCTGCGCGACCCGAGCGCCCTGATCTCCGCGGGCGTGACCTACAACCTGGCGCAGAATGTGTCGCTCTTCGGCGGGCTGTACGTTCCGATCGGCAGGCGCCCGCTGGCCAACGGTCTGATCCCCGAGCCCAAGAGCGAGTTCGGGCTCTATCCCTACTTCTTCTTCTTGATGCTGAAGGCGGCGATCTGATAGCGTCGAAGCGCACGACGGCGACACCGACCGCACCTCCGAGCACGAGGCCGAGCGCGGCACGGTGACCGTCGAGGTCCAACGATGCCGCAATTCCTCAAAGTAGCGCTGCGCTTCTTCGCCCTCAGCGCGATCGTCGTCGGTGCGGTGGCGATCTATCTCTGGCGTCGCGCGCGGCTGCGTCGCCCGACGGCGTCCCGGCGCGAGAAGCTGCGGGGCGCCGTGCTCGCCGAGACGCTTCAACGTTCGGGGGCCGCCTTCATCAAGCTCGGCCAGATCCTCTCGACCCGCCCCGATCTCCTCGGCCCAGGGTACATCGAGCATCTGCAGAAGCTACAGGATCAGGTTCCGCCCGCCCCGTTCGAGGCCGTGCGCGGCCTGGTCGAGCGCGAGCTCGCCGCCGAGCACCGTGCGCGCCTCGCCGAGATCGAGCCGACGCCCGTCGCCGCCGCGTCGGTCGCCCAGGTCCATCGCGCCCGCCTCGTCAGCGGCGAGGAGCTGGCGCTCAAGCTGCAGCGCCCCGGAGTGGAGGCGCTGATCGAGCGCGACCTCGCGCTGATGGGCCTCTTCGCGCGAATGCTCAACCTCATCCCGACCGTGCGGCTGCTCGACATTCCTGGAGCGATCCGCGAGTTCGGCGTCGCCCTCCGCGGGCAGCTCGACTTTCTGCGCGAGGCGGAGAACAACCGACGCTTCGCCGAGAACTTCCGCGACGTGCCTCACGTCCGCGTCCCGCGACTCTTCGAACCGCTCTGCACCCCGCGCGTGCTGGCGATGGAGTTCGTCGAAGGCGTCCGAGCGACCGAGCCCCATCGCGTCGGCGGAGATCCAAAGGTGTTGGCGCGTCGCGGCTCCGAGGCGATCCTCAAGATGGTCTTCCTCGACGGTTTCGTCCATGCCGATCTCCACCCGGGCAACATCGTGCTGACCGCGAGCGACGAGGTGGTGCTAATCGATCTCGGAATGGTCGCCGAAATCCCCCAAGACATGCTACGCCCCTGGATCGAGACCTTCGCCGCCCTCGCTCAGCAAGATGGGCGCAAGGCGGCGCGCATGCTCTACGGCTACTCGCCGTCGGTACGGATCCCCGACTACGCGGCGTACGAGCGGGAGGTCGAGAGCTACTTCGAGCGCTTCTACGGTCTGACGGTGGGACAGGTCGAGATCAGCACCGCCGTCGGTGGCGTCCTCGCTCTGCTGCGCCGCCATCGGATCAAGGTCGACCCGGTCTTCACCGTCGTCAACATCGCCCTCCTCGTCGCCGAAGGGCTGGGCAAGCAGCTCGATCCGGACCTCGACATGACGACCCTGGCGCTGCCGTTTCTCGGCCAGGCGATCGCCAGCGCTCCCCCCGGCCGCCCGCCCTATCGCCGTCCACCCGCGAGCGCCGAGGTGACCGAAGATGTGGTATGATCGCCCCTCTGGAGGTGCACGATGAAAGCACGGTTTCTGCGCAGCATCGACCCGGCCACCGAAGAGCTCGTCGGCGAGTTCGCGATCACCGAGCCCGCGGCGATCGGCGCGGTCGTCGCGCGGGCACGCGGCGCGCAAGCGGACTGGCAGGCACTCGGTGTCGAGGCCCGCTCGGACATCGTCGGGCGCGCGGGCGACCTGCTCGAAGAGCGCGCCGAGGCGATCGCCGCCGACGTCACCCGCGAGATGGGGAAAATCGCAGCCGAGGCGACCGCCGAGGTCCTCGACGCCGCCAATCGGCTGCGCTACTTCGCGAGCCAGGCGCCGACCGTTCTCGCCCCACGCACCGTGGTCGCCCACGGGGTGAGCGGCCTGATCGAGCAGGCCCCCCACGGCGTCGTCGCGGCGATCAAGCCCTGGAACTTTCCGATTTCGATCCCCCTGTGGTCGATCGCGCCGGCGTTGCTCGCCGGCAACAGCGTGATCTTCAAACCCTCGGAGCTGGTGCCGCGGCTCGGCGCACACCTCGCCGAGCTGTTCTGGAGCGCCGGCGTCCCCGACGGCGTGCTGCAATTGACCCAGGGCGCCGAAGAGACGGGACGCGCCCTCGTCGCCGCCGCGATCGACATGGTCGGCTTCGTCGGATCGAGGGCCGCGGGCGTGGCGATCATGCGCGACGCCGCCGAGGGGATGAAGCGTCTCGCCCTCGAGCTCGGCGGCAAGGACCCGATGATCGTCCTCGCCGACGCCGACCTCGAGCGGGCTGCGCTCGGCGCGACGCGCGGCGCCTTCAAGAACTGTGGTCAGGTCTGCTGCTCGGTCGAGCGCGTCTACGTCGAGAGCCCGCTCTACGATCGTTTCGTCCAACGTGTGCGAGCGCTGACCGAGGCGCTCGCCGTCGGCCCGGGCGACGACCCCGCGAGCGAGATCGGACCGATGGTCACCGCGGCCGACCGCCAACGCGTGCTCGATCTCGTCGCCGAGACAGAGGCAGCTGGCGCCACACGGGTGTGCGGCGGCGAGGCGCTCGACGGGCCGGGCTTCTTCATTCGACCCGCGCTCTTGGTGGACGTGCCGCGTTCGGCGCGAATCAACCGCGACGAGACCTTCGGCCCGGTGTTGGTGATTCACCGCGTCGCATCGGCAGAGGAGGCGCTTCACGAAGCGAACGCCCTGCCCTTCGGCCTCACGGCGACGGTCTGGTCGCGAGATATCGAGCGGGCGACGGCGATCGCTCGCCGACTCGAGGCGGGGACACGCGCCGTGAACATGACCGTCGGCTCGATGGTCGAGTTTCCCTGGGGCGGACGCAAGGGCTCGGGGATCGGGCGAATGCTCGCCGACGAAGGGCTGCTGCACTTCGCCGAGCCCGTGACGACGCGGATCGGGCTCTGAGGGAACGCGGGGGAAGCTGGGGAGAAATTCCCCACACTGTCAATCTTTTTCACAGGACCCGTCGCACCCCACCGTAGATTTCAACTGCATTTCAATTGGTTACAAACGGCCACCGGAGGCACCGATCTTGCACGATCGAGGGTTGAATCAAGGCTCGCCGGAGTGGCGCTCTGCCCAATCGGCGTCGACCTGGAGGTGTGGAATGAAACGATATCGATGGCCATCGGCAAACCTGATCGCTCTTTGCAGTCTACTCTGGCTCGGCGTGGTCGCCAGCGGCTGCATCTACCCGGACGACGAAGTCTGCCCGATCGACACCGTCAGGGACCCGAGCGGACAATGCGTGCTCGGCTGCAACACCAATGACGACTGCTCGGGCGACCGGATCTGCCAACAGGTGGTCTGCGTCAAAGCGCCGTGTTACGGGATCTGTGGTAACCCGGAGTGCAAGAGCCACGACCAGTGCGGCAAAGATGCATACTGCGACGCCGACACCAACACGTGCAAGAAGCTCGGCTACTGCGACGTGGCCAAAGATTGCTACGGTCAGCCGCTGGTCACGATCCTCTGTATCGGAGAGTTCAGCTGCAACAACCACAGCTGCGACTTCCACTGCGGTACGTCGACCTGCGCGCCGATCAAAGACGGCGACTTCGGCGATTGCGACATGGTGATGGGCTACGGTTGGAACGGAACGAGCTGCGCGACGATCAGCGGCTGCGGCTGCAACGACAGCGATCCTGCCTGCTCGCGGATCTATCCGACCCTCGAGGAGTGCCAGAAGGCGACGTCGATCTGCGTGCCGCAGAAGAAGCTGAAGTGGTACACGACCTGCGGCTACCCCGTCTGCGGCCCCGACGCGACGAGCTTGGGGATCGACAAGTGCCAGAACGGGGAGAAGGCTGGCGATCCCTGCAGCGTCGAGAGCGCCTCTTGCGATGCCGGCCTCGGCTGCGGCGCCTACCTCGTCTGCGCGTCCGAAGACCCGAAGTCTCACGGCTGTCCGATCTCGCAGCGGCGCTTCAAGACCGAGATTCACTACGTCACGAGCGATGGGTTGCAGTCGCTCTATCGCGACGCCCTCGGGATCAAGCTGGCGACCTATCGCTACAAGGGACGTGACGCGACACAACCGAAGAAACTGGGCTTCATCATCGACGATCTGACGACGAACGTCCCGGTCAACAGCAAGCGCGAGCGCGTCGATCTCTATGGCTACACCAGCATGGCCGTGGCTGGTCTACAGGTTCAGGCGCGCCAACTCGAGCGTTTGCGCCAACAGATCGAAGCGCTCCAGCGCGACATCGCCCGTCTCCGCCAGCCGCGTCTCACCTGCGGCCAATAGCGCGAAGACCTACGCCTTCATTCGCGATCGCAAAAATTTCGATCGGCTCGACTTCGTGTGTGGTATAAGCATCCGCTGCGAGGTGAGACGATGAACACACCGAATGTTCCTGATTGGCACTCGATTCCACGCTTTCTCTGCGCTCTGCTCCTCCTCTTCGCCGTTGTGGCCTGCGGATCCTCGAGCTCGAACACGAGCGACGCGACGAACCAAACCGCAGACACGCTCACCAGCGACGCCGATAATGGTCAGGCCGACACGAGCGACGGCAGCAACACGATCTCCCTCGGCGACGCGACCGGGCTGCTGCAATCGAAGGCGGACATCGAGATCGAAAAGCTGGAGAACGTCGAGATCGGCAGCTACCGCAGCCCGACGCTGAACGTCACCGTCACAGAAGAGACGCAGTCCTTCATGATCCTCGTCCAGGGCTCACCGCTGACGGTCTACGGTCTGCTCAAGCTCGCCGAGCCGGACGGCACGCTGATCTACTCGGCGCCGACGCTCTACTCCTGCAGCCCGTGTAAGAATCGGATCCTGCCGACGACCGAGGCCGCAGCATTTCTGGTGCCGAACAGCCCGAAGGTGACCTTGAAGCCCGGGACCTACACCTTCCAGATCGGCGGAACGACCGAGACCGAATCGGTGACCGTGCAGATCGTGCGCTACCAGAGCCCGACCCGACTGTCGGCGGGCAAGCTGGCATTGAACTTCTTCCTGACCGGTGTCGGCGGCGTCACGAGCGCCAACGTCAACGAGAGCCCGGTCTATACCAAGCTGCTCTCGGATATGGCGAATATCTATACCCAGGCGGGGATCACGATCGACAACGTTCGCTACTATGACATCCCCGAGACCTTCCAGTCGATCAAGAGCACCACGGGAGGCGACGACGATCTATCGAAGCTCTTCCGCCAGTCGAGCATCGCCGACGAGGGGATCAACATCTTCATCGTCCGCAGCCTGCCCTCGGGGATCTTGGGGATCGCCGGCGGGATTCCGGGGCCCGCTTGGATCAAGGGCGCCGCAACCTCGGGCGTCGCCGTGCGTTGGAACGGCACCTCGACGGGAGACTATCTCGGCGCGGTGATCGCCCACGAAGTCGGCCACTTCCTCGGGTTGTTCCACTCCACCGAGCAGGACGGCTCCGACGACTACCTCGACGATACGCTCCACGACGACACCAACAACCTGATGCACTGGACCGGTGACACCTCGCAGGCGTTACCCCTCGTCGAGACGAACCACCGCATCAGCGTCGACCAACGCTTCGTCCTGCTCTCGAACCCCTTCGTTCACCTGCGCTGAGGCCGCAAGCCGGCCGCCGCAGACTCGCTCGCCAACGCCACATCGCCGTGACGAGCGGTCAGTTCTTTTCGCCGACCCGATTGTCGCTCGTCTCCTGCAGGACACGCTGGGAGAGGACGCCGAAGAGCTGAAACATCGAGACCTCGCGCGCGAGAAACTCGATGTCGACGGCCTTCTTCTTGCGTAGGAGCTCGAAGGCGAGCTTCTCGGCACCGCCGACCATCAGCACCGCGGTAACCCGTGGGTTGAGGTCGCGGCAGAAGCCCGCAGCTTTGGCGGCGGCGAGATCGCGCTCGACCATCGAGACCAGGCGGTCTTCGATCTTCTCCATCAGCTCCTCGACCTCGGGATCGAGCCCAACCGCCTCGCGCAAGAGGATCTGCATCGTCGAGCGGTCGGCGAAGACCACCCCGAGGGCCTGGCGCAGCCGGCTCGTGTTCCACTCGATGATCATCGCCATCGAGAGCTGATTCGGCGGGGGGAAGACGTTCGGCAGTTGCGACCGCATGTTCGCTTCGATCCGCTCCAGCACGCCCTCGAGAATCGCCATGAAGACGCGCTTCTTGTTCTCGAAGTACTGGTAGAGCGTACCGCGAGCGATCCCGGCGGCGTCGCAGATGTGACTGATGTTCGTGCCGTGGTAGCCGTGCTCGGCGAACACCTTCTTGGCACAGTTGAGGATCTGTTGCTGGCGATCTTCGGACTTCACTGAGTCATTATTGAAGAATGCGGCCCTGGCGTCAATCACTCGACACGGATCATCGCGAGGATCGCATTCCTCGCGCCCCCTGGCGCAATCGAAATCCATCCTCGGACCCGGCGGTGGAAAAGCTACGAATTCCGGCGGCGCGTATACTGACATGTCAGTCTAACGATTTGGAACGGTTGAGAAATCGGCGGTGCGAAACTTCCATCCCTTCGAAACGCAACGAGTAATCGACGATGGTGCGAAAATAGGTTCGCACTTTCGCGCAGATAGTGACCTATTACAAAAAAATTACCGGTTGAAAAACGCGGTTCCTTTTGTACAATGCGACATCCGCGTTGGGGCCCCACGCACCCCAACACCCTGAAATTGCAACCGAATTACCGCGTGATTCCGGTGGGATGCGATGATCGAGACGAAGAAGAAGACGGCGGCGTTCTTTCGGCTCGAGGGCACGCTCGTCAAAGGCGGCGTGCTCTCGATGGCGGCGTATGTCGCGGCCAACGCCAAGGGATTTCGCGAGAGGGCGCTGCGCTTCTCGTCGTTGGCGCTGACGGCTCCGCTCTACGCGCTGCTCGGCCAAAACGACCGTACAATGGCGAATCGGCTAGCCTTTCTCCCCTTTCGAGGGATGAGCGAGGACCGGATCGTCGTCCTCGCCGAGGAGTACTTCGACGCCGTCATGAAAGACGCGCTCCTCGACCGCGGACTCGACCTAATTGCCCAGGCTCGGGAAGAGGGCCATCGTGTGGTGCTGCTCTCGGAGAACATCGAGCCCGTGGTCTCGCAGCTCAAGGGCGTGATCAAGGGGATCGACGAGATCGTCTTCAACCGCCTCGAATTCCGCAACGGAAACTGCACCGGGCGGCTGCAGGAGCCGATCGTCGGCGGTCACGAGGTGGGAAAATGGATCCGTGCCTACGCTGAGGAACACAATTTGCATATGCCCGGCTCGGCAGCATACGGGGCTCATGGTCCCGACCTGCTGCTGCTCGCCGCTGTCGGCCGCCCTTGTGCGGTGAATCCGGACTATACGCTGCGGCGAGCGGCCAGTGATGCGGACTGGCCGGTGATGGAGTATCGATCGTGAGGATGTTGAGCCTGGACCGAGTCTTACGGAGGACCCCGATGAAGTCGATCTCGCTTGCGGAGCAGTACAGAGGGCGCCAGATGCTGATCACCGGCACCACCGGCTTTCTCGGCAAAGTGCTGCTGACGATGGTGCTCGACCGCTTCCCGGAAATCGGCAAAGTCTATGTTCTGGTTCGCAAAAAAAAGCCGCAGACGGCCAAGCAGCGCTTCGAGGTGATGGCCTCGTACAGCCCCGCCTTTGGTCCGCTCCACGAGGCGTTCGAGAGCGAGCTCTCGGACTACTTGAGCCGCCGCGTCGAGGTCCTCGAAGGGGACGTCTCGCTGCCGAACCTCGGCCTCGATGCGAACACCGCTTCGCGGGTGCAAGAGAACCTCGATCTGTTCGTCAACTCCGCCGGGCTCGTCGACTTCGACCCCGACCCGCGCGACGCCCTCTCGACCAACGTCGAAGGGGCGCTGAACGTCCTCGAGTTCGTGCGCCAATGTCCCAAGGCGCGTCTTCTGCACATCTCGACCTGCTATGTCGCGGGCAACCGCTCGGGTGCCGTGCACGAGACGCTGACGCCGAACTACTGCCCGTCGGGCCAACCCTTCGACGCGGAGCGCGAGTATCGAGAGATCTATGAGCGAATCGAAGCGGTGGCGAAGAGCCTCGACGGCGACACCGAGATGAACCAGATTCGGGCGGCGGTGCTCAAGAAGATGACCGAACGCGGCACCGACACCTCGGACTACAACCTCTTCAACCACTTCGTCCAGCGCGAGAAGAAGAAGACGCTCAAGCGCAAGCTCGTCGAGATGGCACGCCGACGCGCCGACGAGCTCGGCTGGCCGAACATCTACACCTATTCGAAGAGCCTCTCCGAGTCGCTTCTGTTGGCGCGGGCGGGCGATGTGCCCTTCAGCGTGCTGCGCCCGGCGATCGTCGAGAGCGCGCAGGCCTTTCCCTTTCCCGGTTGGAACGAGGGGTTCAACACCTGCGGCCCGATCGTCGCCGTCCTCGGCAGCTGGTGGCGCCACTGCCCCTGCGACCCGACGGCGGCGCTCGACGTCGTCCCCGTCGACACCGTCTGCAACGCGATGCTGATCGCCGGAGCGGCTCTCCTGCGGAACGAGCACCATCCGGTCTATCAGCTGGCGACCTCGAGCACCAACCCGATTTCGATGGAGCGAGCCGTCGAGCTCTGCACCCTGACCCATCGACGCGATCTGCGCCAGAAGGGCAAAAGTGGCGTCGACCGACTGGTGCGCTCGCGCTTCGACGCGATCACCACCGAGGGTGGCCTGTTCTACGACGTCGGCGCGCTGCGCTCGATGCTCGGCAAGCTCTCGGGTTGGCTCGACGAGCTTCCCGAAACCCTCCCGGACGACTGGAAGAAACGGGCCGAGAAGGCGCGGCAGATGACCACCGTCGCCGACCGCCAGCTCGGGATCGTGAAGAAGATCTTCGACACCTTCAAGCCCTTCGTCGAGCTGAACAAGCCGGTCTTCCTCGCCAGCAACATCGAGAGCCACTCGATCCTCGAGCACGAGGAGTTCAGCGTCGACACGCGGCGTCTGGACTGGCGGGACTACTGGATGAACGTGCACCAACCGGGCCTCAACAAGTGGTGCCTCCCGGTGCTGCAGGGCAAGTCGC
>JAGQJP010000197.1 GCA_020430585.1 Myxococcales bacterium
CGACGCCGACGAAGTGCCCATCGAGGCCGACGTGGACGTAGAGGCCGGGGGCGTGGACGTCCTTGGCGCTCTTGTGGCGGAAGTGGATCCCGATATTGGTCTTGTAGGGCGTCTTGTCTTTGGAGAAGCGCGTGTCGCGGTAGATCCGCATCAGCGAGCCGCCCATCTTGCGGTCGTCGGCGATCAGGCTCGGCGCCAGGCGCTCGAGGCGCGGGGCCATCGCCCGTACGAAGGCGAGCGCTGGATCGCGCACGAAGGACTCGTAGCGCGGCTTGTGCGCCGTGAACCAGTCGCGGTTGTTGTTGAGCGAGAGCTCCTCGAGAAAATCGAGGGTCTCGTCGCCGAAGTAGGGGCCGTCGTTCGTCGCGCTCATGCTACCTCCTGATCCGCGGCGGGCGCCGTCGCGTTCTCGACTCTACCACGCTTCGTCCCGCGGATGAATCGTGTTGCGCCGGATCCGGGTCTGGCGGCGATCGCCGGGGTCGCCGACCTTGACAGGGCGCCTCCCCTCAAGGCAGATTCAGTGCGTGAGGTCAGTCGATGGTCGCGCGATTCAAGAACGCTCTCTTCGAGCACCTGCCCCTATTGGCGTTTCTCTTCGTGAACGCGCTGGGGCAGTTCGCCTTCTACGCGCTCCAGGCGGATTCGCTGCTCGCCGTGGTCAAAGAGCACCCCTCGCTGGACGACCAGATCCTGTTCTACTCCTACAGTTTCAGCCTCGTCGTCGGCGCCGGGCTGAGCCTCTACCTGATCGCTTGGGTCACGAACGCTCTGGCGCGTAGCGAGCGTGTCTCGACCACGCTGGTGGCGATCGCCGTCCTATTCGAGGCGCTCTTGTGGGGGCTGATCCTCGTCAACCATCGCGTCTACACGGTGATGGGCGTGACCCTCGACAGCCACTTTGCGCTGACGGCCCTCTCGAGCCGTGCTTTCGGCAAGGTGCTCTCCCTCAGCCGCTCGACGGTCATCACGGTCATCGCGGTTTTTGCCGCTGGTGTTCTGCTCCAACTCGGGGCGTTCTGGGCCGCTCGGCGGCTGCGCAGCCTCGACGCCCGCACGCGGCGTCGCTTGTCCACGGCGCTCCTGGCGCTGCTCGTGGTCCCGGTCTCGCTCTCGAGCTGGGCCTCCGTGCGCTGGGGTATCCGCGTGACCTACGATGCGAGCGTGGCGATCGACGCGCTGCCGCTCTTCACGCGCTTCATTCGCCACAAAACCCAAGAGATTCTGACGCTGACCTACACGTTCCCGACGGTCTGGCCGCGTCTTCTCCGGCGTCCGAGTATCCTCTACATTCAGGTCGAGTCGCTGCGCTCGGACGCGCTGCGCCCCGAGCTCGCGCCGAACCTCGTGCGCTTCCGCGATCGCCTGGCGACGATCGTCTCGACGCGCCACTACGCGACGTGTCACACCACCGAGTACAACACCTTCACCAACCTCTACGGCCTCTACCCCTACCACTACCACCCCTTTCTGCAGGACAAGCGCGGCTCGTTCCCCCTCGAGTTGTTGCGCCACAACGGCTACCGCCTGGCCTTCGCCAGCGGGACGCCGATCCGCGGCTGGTTCGAGATGGGCTTCATGCTGCGCCAGTTCGACGAGGGGGTCGAGTTCACGCGCCGCCACGACTATCACAACGACGAGAAGGTCGTGGGCTACGCCAAGGCGTTCTTCGAGCGTCAACGACGCGCGAAACAGCCGGGGTTTCTGTTTCTTTTCTTCGGCTCGACGCACCACAATTACCTGTACCCGCCCGACCTCGAGCGCTACAAGCCGGTCATCGGGCTCGACCACAATCTGATGACGGGAGACCCGCGCTGGAAGGGGATGCGCCTCCAGATCACGAACCGCTACAAGAACTCGGTGATGTACATCGATCGCCTCTTCGGCCAGCTCGAGGCGGCCTTCGGTGATGCGATCCGAAAGGGCGAGCTGATCGTCGTCTTCACAGGCGACCACGGCGAAGAGTTCTGGGAGCACGGCGTTCTCGGACACGGCGGGACGCGATTCTACAACCCTCAGACGCGGGTTCCGATGTTCATTCGCCTGACCGGCGGGCCGCGGCGTGTCGTCGACTTCAGCTCCCACGTCGATATCTGGGCGACGCTGCTCGATCACCTGCTCGGGTCGAAGCGGCTCGAATGGGCGAGCCATCTCGACGGCGTCTCGCTACTGCGCCCCCAGGATCCCGATCGCTACCTGGTGATCGCGGGAAACGCCTATCCCTACAGCAATCGCCGCGTCGCGCTGGTCTCGCGGCGCTACAAGTTCTGGCTCTACAAGCCGACGACCAGCTTGACGGTCTACAAGCCGTACCAGCTCACGGACATCGAAGACCGCCCCGTGCACGGCGCCGAGGTCGAGGCGGCGTATCGCCGCGTCCTGGCGCGCTACGTCCGCGACGTCTATCGATTTCTCCGGCCCGCGAGCGCGCTCGTCGCGCGCCGTCCCCCCAAGGAGAGCCGATGAAGGACCGATCCGACACCGAGGTGTCCACTCGCGCATCGATCGAGGCGCTCTTCGCCCGTCACGTCAACCCGGGAAAGGTCGAGACCTACCGACAGTTCGGCATCTCCCTGGCGATGGGCGAGCGAGGCGGCTGCCGCTTCCGCGACGC
>JAGQJP010000198.1 GCA_020430585.1 Myxococcales bacterium
CCCAACCGTGGTGGACCACTCTCGCGGTGTTCAACGCTCTGGGCATCGGCATGGCGCTGCCCTATCTCGTGTTGTCGCTCTCCCCTGCCCTGCTGCGGCGCCTGCCGCGGCCCGGCGCCTGGATGGTCCGATTCAAGCAGCTGCTCGCCTTCCCGATGTACGGCGCGGCGGCCTGGCTGCTCTGGGTTCTGGGTAGCCAGGCCGGACGCACGGGGATGCTCACCGCGGTGATCGCGTTGATCGGCCTCGCCTTCGCCGGCTGGCTCTTCGGGACGACCCGCAGTGTCGAGCGCCGGCGCTGGATCGCGTCGAGCGCCGCACTCGCCCTCAGCGTCGTCGCCCTCTATTGGGGGGCGATCACGGTGCGCGCCGATTCGACGCGCTACCGTTCCGAGCGCCGTGAGTCGCCGAGCATCGTCTCCACGAGCGGGACCCGCCCCCCGAGGTCGACGGGCGATTCACTTCCGACGTTGCGTTACTCACCACGGGCGCTGGCCGCTCTCCTCGCACGCAAGCAGCTCGTCTTTCTGAATATGACCGCGGATTGGTGCATCTCGTGCAAAGTCAACGAACGCGTGGCCCTCAAACGAGATGTAGTCCAACGCGCCCTGAGAACCCGGGGTGTACGCTACATGGTCGGCGACTGGACCAGCCGGGACGCGGCGATCACCGAAGTGCTCGATCACTTCAAGCGCAACGGCGTGCCGCTCTATCTGATGCTGCAACCGAGCACGAAACGATATATGATACTGCCCCAGGTCTTGACGCCATCGATGGTCGTCGAGGCCGTTCACAAACTGTGAGCCGTCGGCGCTGCGCCACGGTCACGATACCGGAGGTTTTCATGGTTCCCACGTTCAGACTCATTGTCGCGAGCACGATTTTGCTTTGGACTACCGCGATCGTCATCGCCGCGCCGAAGATCGGAGCGCCCGCTCCGACATTCGAGCTCACCGACACCCACGGCAAGAAGCACAATCTCGAGCACTACAAGGGCAAGTACGTGATCCTCGAATGGCTCAATCATGGCTGTCCCTTCGTCGCCAAGCACTACAAGGGTAACATGCAGAAATTGCAGCGTTACGCCAAGTCGAAGGGGATTGTCTGGTTCTCGATCGTCTCGTCGGCCCCGGGCAAGCAGGGTCACTTTCCGCCGGCGAAGGCGAACGAGATCACCAAACAGAAGAAGGCCGAGCCGTTGGCGGTGCTTCTCGATCCGGCGGGAACGGTGGGCAAGCTCTATGGCGCCAAGACGACGCCCCACATGTTCCTGATCAATCCGAAGGGCACGCTGCTCTATATGGGCGCGATCGATAGCATTCGCTCGACGGACGTCGACGACATCGCGAAGGCGAAGAACTACGTGATGGCGGCGCTGAACGAGGCGATGGCGGGAAAGCCCGTTTCGACACCCGTGACGCGCCCCTACGGTTGCTCGGTCAAGTACGGCAACTGAGCGCGCTGGGCCCGAAACAAAAAAACCCGAACTGGCTGGGCGGACAGTTCGGGTTTCCCCAATA
>JAGQJP010000199.1 GCA_020430585.1 Myxococcales bacterium
CGACGAGTACTTCACGACCGACGACGTGGCGCAGGAGATGAAGCTCCGCTACTCGATGGCCAACGAGTACGGCTTCTACCTCGCACCCGGCCTGGCCCAACGACTCGGTGCAGCCGAGCTGACCACCCGGGTCAAGGCGATCCACGCGTTCAAGGCGATTGCCGACGATGCGGTCATGCCGCTGATCACGCTGCTCCGCCATCCCGATGGCAGCACGGTCCTCGGGGCGATCTCTGCGCTCAAGGCGATCAAGAACAGCGCAGCGGTGCCGATGCTGAAGCTCGTCGCCGAGACCGGCGCCGACGCTCAGATCAAGAAGGCGGCACTCGAGGCGGTCCAGGAGATCAGCCCGGGGGCCGCGTCTCAGAGCGCCTACGACCTTCTGGTCACTCAGGCCAAGACCTTCTACCTCGACTCGCGCTACATGTCGCGGACCCACCACGAGCCCGTGACTTGGAAGCTCGAGGGCGACGCGCTGACCTACGCAGACGTCCACTCCTGGGCGCTCAACGAGCTCCGGGCCGAGCAACTGCTCGAGGTCGCCATGGCGCAGCCCGGCGACGACGCTTCCGCTCGTGCGCTGTTTGCTTCGGTCTCGATCGCCCAGTGGGTCGAGTACGACGCGATTCGAGATCAGTCCCAGGACGAGGCGACCCAGAACGAACTGCGCTCCGAGGAGCCGAAGATGCTCGGCATCCGGATCCGCGCGAACATGGAGAGCGAGCCGATCATTCTCGGCGCCCTCGCGGGGGCCATGCGCGACAACCGTCCGCTCGTCGCCATCGGCGCGATCCAGGTCCTCAACGATCGGTTCCCGCGCGGCAATCGGGCCGACACCATTCCGTCGGTTCTCGCCGAGGCGCAGAACTTTCCGCACCGCGGTGTCCGCTTCGCGGCGTCGGAGTGCATCGCCTACATGAATCCGAAGAGCTCGTTCTCGTCGGCCGACAAGGTCATTCCGAACCTGAACGAGGGGCTGGTCGAGGCGGGCGGTCGGCTTGCACTCTTGGTCCTCGAGGATCAAGACGATGAGAACACGGCGCGCGAGAAGCTTCGGCTCTCCAACGTCGCGTCGTTCAACGTGCCGAACGCGCTGGACGCGCTCCACGATGCGCTCGCCTTCCCGCACGACCTGATCATCCTCGGGATGCAGACCCAGGGGATGATGACGGGCGAGCTCATCGGTCGCTTGCGCAACGACCCGCGGACTCAGGCCGTGCCGATCCTGGTCATGGCCGACGACGACATGCTGACGAAGGCGGAGCAGGCGTTCGGCAACATGGCCGAGAGCGGTGTCCAGATCGTCAACTACAGCATCCGGCCGGAAGCGCTGCGCGATGATGTGATCGCGCCGCTCTTCGCTGGCAACTCGGATCCGCGCTCGCGGGACATCGAGATCGCCGGCCGCGCGGCGGAAGCGATCGACTTCCTCGCGACGCTCAATGCGGGCCGTGACACGATCTTCGATCTGTCGAGCACGGATCGCGCGTTGGTCGAGGTGCTCGAGAACCGCACCGACATCGTCCGGATCCCGGCGTGTCACGCGGTCGGCAAGCTCGGGTTCGCCGACGCGATCGCTCCGCTCAAGCAGATCCTGCACGAGGGCGACGCGAGTTCGGTCGACCTCCGCGTCGCGGCGATCGACGCGCTCGGAAAGGTCTCCCGCGTGGCCGGATCGAACGATCCGGAGATCGCGGAGCTGCTCGAGGCGGGGCTCACGAGCGATGAGCCGATGATCCGCAAGGTTTCGGCGAGCGCGATCGGGAACGCTGGCGTCAAGCCGGCGGTCTACCGCGACTGAATCTCTGCGCCAACAGCGTGCGCTGTTGGGCGGGCGTTCTGCGCCAACGGCTTGCGCGCCCGGGTGCGGGCACAGGAGCACGGGGAG
>JAGQJP010000016.1 GCA_020430585.1 Myxococcales bacterium
ATCTACGCTTGGCGCTGGTCTCCTTCAAGGCGATGCAGACCTTCATGAACCGCGGCGACTTCGCCTACTGGGTCGAGGTGCGCGTCGACGATCTCTTCCGTGCCAAGGAGATCGGCGTCGAGCTGAAGGACTACATCGAGCCTTATCCGCTGGACAAGTTTCTCTCGGTCGTCTGGCAGTTCAAGCACGACGTCGATCGGATCGCCAAGGGCGAGATTCGACAGGCCAAGCTCGAGGCGCCGAAGACGCCGGTCGACATCGTCAGTCAGATGCAGAGCATCGCGCGTGTCACGGGCTATCGCGCGGATTTCGAGCTCGAGCGCAAAGAGAAGTACCAGGTTCTCGACTGGCAGACGCGCAACAAGAATCTCTTCACCTCGCTGGCGATCCAGCGGGTGATCTTCGCGCTCTTCTTTCTGATCATCATCTTCGTCGCCGCCTTCAACGTCGTCGGCTCGCAGACGATGATCATCAAGGACAAGACCAAAGAGATCGCCATTTTGAAGTCGATGGGCGCGACGAAAACCAGCATCCGCATGATCTTCGTAATTCAGGGGATGATCATCGGCGTGATCGGCACGGCGATCGGTTTGATCGTCGGCTTCGGTGTGAGCTATTTGGTACGTTCTCTGAAATATCCTCTCGACCCGATGGTCTACTTCATCTCCTACCTGCCGATCGACGTCAATCCGTTGGAGTTTCTCGCCGTTGGCGCCGCGTCCCTCGTCTGCATCCTCGTGGCGACCTACTACGCCTCCGGCAAGGCCGCCGAAAAGACCCCGGTGGACGGCTTGCGTCAGGTCTGAGTTCTCCACGCCTTTGCGCGGTCAGGCGAGGCGCAGAGATCGCAGCGGATCATGCACGTCGACGCTTGGATCCCCCGGCGACGGGCCAACTCGAGCGCCCTGTCGAGCACGTCGAGCGTCAGATGCCGATTGATCGCACCATACGTCTCGCCGCTCACCCGGTTGGTTGGGTAGTACCCAAGGGGGGCGAATCGTGACATAATACGCCCAATTGTAGATCGGCTCTCGGCTTCTCGCAGGCGCTCGCGCGATCGTGTGCCGCGACGGCGCGCCGTCCGATCGCCGCAACCGCAAGATTTGGCACAGGAAACAGGCTAATGGCAGAACTCCGTCCCCTCCCCTTCGGCGTGCTCGTCGAGCGCGTCTTCCGCGAGCTCGAGAGTCGCGGCTCGATCTTCGATTTGCGCAAGAAGAGCTTCTTCACGAACCCCGAAGGGCTCGACCTCTCGGTGCGCTTCCACGGCATGCGCGCCTCGACGCCCTACGGACCGGCCTCGGGGCCGCAAACCCAGATGGCGCAGAATCTCGTTCTCGCTTTTCTCGGGGGAGCGCGGATCATGGAGCTCAAGACCGTCCAGATCCTCGATCAGCTCGAGATTCCTCGACCCTGTATCGACGCGCCGAACCTCGGGTTCAACGTCGAGTGGTCTCAGGAGCTGCGGGTCGAAGAGTCGCTCCACGAGTACGTGAAGGGAGCGATGTTGATCGAAATGCTGATCCGTTCGGGCAAGCTCGGCTTGCGCGCCGCCGACGTCGACGTGATCTACGACATGTCGATCGGCTACGATCTAAAGGGGATCAAGAGCCCGAGCGTCCAGGGCTTCATCGCTGGGATGCGCGACGCCAGCGAGCTGATCGAGCGCTTCCGCGCCGAGATCCCCGAGCGTTACGCGGCGTTGCGCGAGATCGACTTTCCGACCGAGATCTCCCGCTCGATCACGATCTCGACCTTTCACGGCTGCCCTCCGGACGAGGTCGAGTCGATCGCCCGCTATCTCCTGGAGGAGGTCGGGACCCACACGATCATCAAGTTCAACCCGACCCAGCTCGGACCCGACCGGCTGCGCGGGATCCTCGCCGAGCGGATGGGCTACCCCTACCACGTACCGGACAAAGCCTTCGACGACGACATGCCGCTCGAGCGGGGCGTCGGCATCTGCGAGCGCCTCCACGCTCTCGCCAGCAAGCGGGGACTCGGCTTCGGGGCGAAGTTCACGAACACCCTGATCGTCGAGAACGCGAGCGACTTCTTGCCCAAGTCCGAGGCGGTGATCTACCTGTCCGGTCGCCCGCTTCACGCGCTGAGCGCGACGCTCTACGACGAATACCGCCAGCGCTTCGGCGGGCGGCTCCAATACTCGTTCTCCGCTGGAATCGAAGCGGCGAACTTTCCCGCCAGCGTCGCCCTCGGCCTGGTGCCGATCACCGTCTGCACCGATCTGCTGAAGAAGGGCGGCTACGCCCGTGGGACCAAGTACCTGGCAGGGCTCGCCAAAGAGATGAAGCGCCTCGGCGCGACGACGATCGAGGACTACATCGTCGCCGTCCGCGACGAGCGCCTCGCGGCCCGTGGCGCGTCGTCGGCGTCATCGGAGGCCGTGGCGGTGCGGGCGTCCTCCGAGGCCACTCGGGGAGCGAGCGCCCAGACAGGGGGCCCGAGCCCGGTCGTGGCGGCGATGTGCGAAAACAGCGCGCACTATGTCGCCACGCTCTTCGCCGATCGCTTCTACCACCGCGACGAGCTGCCCAAGGCACCGCCGAAGCCGGGGACGCGCCTCGAGATCTTCGACTGCCTGACCTGCGACATCTGCATCCCCGTCTGCCCGAACCAGGCCAACTTCTCCTACGATCTGGACCGGGGGAGCGTGCCGATTCGACACTACGTCTACCGAGCGGGGCTCTGGCAGTCCGAGGAGAACGGCGCCGTCGCGGTCAACAAGCGCCATCAGATCGCGAACTTCGCAGACTTCTGCAACGAGTGTGGCAATTGCGACGTCTTCTGCCCCGATCTCGGCGGCCCCTACGTTCTCAAGCCGCGCTTCTTCAGCTCTCTCGAGCAGTGGCGTCAGTTTTCGGGACACGACGGGATCTATCTCGCCGATGATGGCACCCACCATCGCGTCTACGGGCGTTTCGAAGGCCGAGAGGTGTTCCTCGAGGTCGATGTGGCCGAAAGCGGGGAATCGACCGCGTTGCCCGAGGCGCTCCCCGTCGGACGCTACCGCTACGGAGAGGTCGAAGTACGCCTCGATCCGCCGCGCCTGCTCGGCGACGCGCCCGAGGGTACCACGATCGACGGAACCTACATCGTGCTGCTCGATCTGTTGCGCCGCGGAGTGCTGTTCGGGGCACCGGTCAGCTATCCGGCCTTGTTGGCGCGCCTCAGCGCTTGA
>JAGQJP010000200.1 GCA_020430585.1 Myxococcales bacterium
AACCCCTTCGAGCGACGCGGACAATCCCTTCTGGTGTGCGAGCTGGACGGACTATCACAACACGCTGAAGACGGCACCGATCTTCGCGATGCGCAGTGGCGCCGTCGAGTGGCTCGACGAGCTCGCGACGACCGGCGCGCTGCGCCAACTGCACACGCAGATCTTCCAGTGCGCCCCCGACGATCCAGACTTCTACTGTGCAATGGCGCCAGCGGGGTATGGGGCCTACCGCTCGGATTTCAACTCGTCCCACGCCTACTTCGACAATCTGATGCTCTACTACTGGCTCAGCGGTGACTACACCGTCGTCGAGACCTTGAAACGGGGGGCCGAGACGATGCGCGGCTTCCTCTGCCCCAAACGCCCCAACGGGAATTGCTCGGCCGACGAGGTGAACAGCGACCCCTGGGCGGAGATCACTGGGCGCGTCGCCTCACAGTGGTTCGCCGTCTTTCGTTTCGTCGGACTCGCCTCGGACGACCCGAGCTTTCTCGTCGACTTTCGGACCGGCCTCTCCCGCGCGGTGACCCAACATTTCGTCCTCGCGCGCTCCGGCGGGGAGGACTACGGCTTTTGGACCGGCGCCATCGTCAGCGGCCCCGGTACCTACCAAACCGACCAGACCTGGATGGCGACGCTCTACGACATGAACAACCTCTACCGTCTGATGCTCGACAGCGACGACGCGCCGATCGGAGAGCCGCCGATCGCCCCCAGCGCCGTATTGATCGCCTGGGCCCGCACGCTGCGAGACTTCGGCTCGGGTACGTTGGGCGAGAACCCCGTCGGCGACGGCACCGTCGACGGCACCTGGCCGAACATCCTCGAGTTCGAATGGAGCGGCACGCGAATCGGCGGCACCCTCGTGACGGCTCGCCACACGGTGACCGCGAGCGACCCCGACAGCGCGCTCTACGAGACGGGAAAGGCGAACCTCCCCGCCCTCTTCCTGCGTGCGGCGCTCCTCAGCGGAGACGCCACGCTGCGCGCGATGGGTCGCGATCTCGCGCTACTCGCCTGGCAGGGATCGAAAGCCGGCCTATCATCGGGGATCGGGCTCGGGAAGATACAAGGTCTCTACTTGGCGCGGCTTCACGCCGCGATCGCCTTGCTCGAGTGAGAGAGATTCGGTGGTCAGAGGGGGAGCGCGTCCTTGGGACGCGCTCGAGGGAGGAGCGCTCAGTAGACGATCTGGGGAACGACGTAGGGCGTACAGATGTTGCGGTAGACATTCGGCGCGACCCAGGTATATGCGCAGCGATTCACCTGACGGTAGGGTTGCACGAACACGCGGCGCGGCGTGTTGTAGTGGTGCCGCACATAGGGGCGATTGTAGCGCGTCGTGTTGTAGTACCGCGGGTTGTTGTACCGCGTCGTGTTGTAGTGTCGCGTGTTGTAGTGGCGCGTGTTGTTGTACCGCGTCGTGTTATAGTGGCGCGTGTTGTTGTACCGCGTCGTGTTGTAGTGTCGCGTGTTGTTGTACCGCGGGGTCACGGTCTTGTTGTAGTGCCCCTGATGGTTCCCACGCTGGTATCCACCCTTGTTCCCGTAGGCGAAAGCGCCCGAAGACAGACCGAACAACAGGCTCGCCGCCACAATCAGTTTCAATGCTCTCATCGCTATCTCCTTCATCGCGGCGTCGCTGCGCCGACCGTCGTGTGTGCGTCAAATGCCGGCACGGGTGGCTCACCCTACCCGCTCGGCCTCGTTTCTACCCATCTGTCGACGACGGGGGGGACAATCTTTCACTCGAGTTGTAAGAAAGGTGTCAAAAAGTTACGACGTGTTGATTTTATTCGTCGTTTTTGATCAGCGGTCCGCGAATTCGGGCGTCGAGGCCTCGGGGGTCGGCGGCGCCAAAGGCGAGGGACCAACCGCCGCGTCGGCAAATTTCGTGGGTGATCGCGATGCCAAGGCCACCCCCGCGGGGATCGCGGCGCCGCGCCGCGTCGCTTCGGAATGTGGGCTCGTTGAGCGTCGGCAAGCTCTCGGGAGGGACGCCGGGTCCGTCGTCGACGACGCGCAGGACGAACTCGTCGCCCTCGACCTCGAGGAGCACCGCGACGTGCCCCATCACGTCACCGTGGACGACCGCATTGTGCACGAGGTTGGCGAACGCTTGCTGCGCCATCGCGGGGTCGCATCGAACCCAGAGCGGTCGCTCGGGAGTAGACCAGCTGACGTCGACCTCTCGCATCGCTCCGAGCGCGGCAAAGCGCCGACCGACCTGGGCGATCACGTCGCTCACGTCGGTCCGGGCCCGCGCGTCGTAGGGGTCGGCACCGCCCCGCAGCTGCGAAGCGAGGTGTAGATTTTCGACCAGCGACGAGAGGTAGATCGCGTCGTCCCAGGCGCGGCGAAGCGCCTCGCGGCGGCCTTCGGTCCTGCGATCGGAGCCCGCCGCGTCCAGACCGAGCCCCTCGGCGGCGACCTCTCGCTCGAACCCCGTTTCGGCTCGACGGTCGGGCTCGGGCTCGTCGTCGCGGAGCGACCCTTCGAGGGCCAGCTGTAGCGAGGCGATCGGTGTGCGCAGATCGTGGGCAATGTGGGCCAAGTGCTCGGCGAGCACTTCGCGCTGCTCGGTCAGCTCGCGGGTGTCGGCGACGATCCGTCGGTGGGCCGCGGCGAGTGCGGCGGTGATCGCCGAGATATCGTCAGCGTGCCGATCAACGGGTGGCTCGAAATCGGCACCGCCGACGCGCTGCGCCGCGGAGCGAAGACGGCGTAGGCGGCGGACGAGGGGGCGAATCGCGACGAACATCGCGATCAGCATCGCGATCGCGAGGGCGACCGTCGTTCCCCCGATCCAGACGCTGCGCAGCCGAGAGGAGACGGTGGGAAAGCGCAGCAGCTCGATCCGCAGCACGCTGCAAGGACCGCGCTCGCCGACGACCGTGAGGGCGACGCCGATCGTCTCGCTTCGGCGACGGGGAATGTGGATCCACGGAGCCCTCTCTCCGCGACGCAGACGCGCGACCAGCTTCGGTTCGAGGGGTGGCGCCGCCGGATTCGCAGAGCGCAGCGTCTCTCGATCGTAGGCGTGAATCGAGAGGTTCAGACGCTCGAGATGAAACGTCGCCGGGCTCTGCCGACAGGCCGCGCGCTCCGGTTCGCTGAGCAGGCGCGAGGCGGCGAGCTGCGCGTTGATGTGGGCCTGACCGAACTTGCCGAGCATGAAGAGCATCACCGGACCGACCACGACCAGCGCGGCGATCACGACGCTGAGCAGGATACGCATCCGCAGCCCCGAAAAGACGCGGCGTAGGCTCATCCCGAGCTCTCCTGCGGATCGAAGCGATAGCCGATGCCCCAGACGGTCTTCAGCTGCCCGGCCGCGGATGGCCCGAGCTTGGTGCGAATACGCGAGATGTGGCTGTCGACGGTACGCTCGAAGCGGTCGCCCGCCTCGGGCAGGGCGTGCTCGGCCAGGGCTCGGCGCGAGACGGCGCGCTCCGGCCTCTCGAGCAGATAGGCGAGGATGTTGAACTCGTGACGCGTCAGGGCGAGATCGGCCCCCTCGCGCTCGGCGGTGCGGGCGTCCAGATTGACCCGCACATCGGCGAGCTCGACGATCCGCGCCGCCTCGCTCTCGAGTCGCAGGCGGGCGCGAATCCGCGCGAGGAGCTCTTCGATGAAAAACGGCTTGGACTGGTAGTCGACGGCTCCCAACGAGAAAGACTTGAGCCGTGTCGTCAAGTCGGTGCGCGCCGTCAGCACGATCACCGGCGTCGACAGTCGCCCGCGAAAGGATTCGAGCAGATCGAAGCCGTCGCGCTCGGGAAGCATCAAGTCGAGGACGATCAGCGCGAACTCTCCACCGAGCGCGAGCTCGACACCGCGCTCACCGTTGTCCGCCCACTCGACGTCGAAGCCTGCCTGTGCCAGGCCACGAACGATGCCGATGCGCACGCTGTGATCGTCCTCGATCACCAATATCCTCGGTTTCATCGTTTCGTTCTACCATGAGGCCGGCGCCGCGGCTACTTTTCCTCCGCCGACGCCGGCCTTGATCGGTTGGCTGTCGGGGCTCAATCGTGGAATCGGAAGGTGCGCAATCCGCCAAATCGCTGCATGAACTGGTGAGCGCGCTGGCGCATCTTCGGTACCAGCAATACCAGCCGCGCCTGCTGCTCGACGGTGAGGATCGATTTCACCGATGTGATCAGCGCCGCCCGCTGAGCCAGATGTTTGGCGTGCAGCCGTTCGAGCAGCTGAATCTGAGCCCGAATCGCCGCCTGGTCGACGGGCGTCTGCGAGACGAGGGTCTGGAGCTTGGCCTGGATCGCCCGCAGCTCGACGAACAGCGCCCGCTTCTGTTGGATCGTCCGCTCGACGAGGGGGATCAACGTCTGCCCCTGGGTGCGCGTCAGCTGCAGCTCGTCGATCACCTTCTGGATCAACAGCCGCTTGAGCCCCGAGAAGGGTCGCTGGATCTCGCCCGGTCGATTCGGTGCCGGGTCGTTCTGCGATTGAGCGAAGGCCGTCGTCGTGGCGAGGGACACGATCGCCAGCGCGCAGATGCTGAGCGTGAATTTCTTCATCGTCGTTCTCCTGATAGCTGAATGTTGTTCGCGGCTCGTCGCCGCATCCGCGGAATCCTCTCCGCTTCATGAGTTCAGGCTACCAACGATCCGTTGAGAAATTGTTGAGGTGCGAAAGAATCCGGGCGATCACTTGAAGTCGAAGGGCAGGAGCACGCTCTGCAGCGGGCCACGAAAGCGCGAGAAGCGGATCCGCTTGAGCAACCGCTCGATGCAGGATGAGAGCAGCGCCTGCTCGGGCGTGGCGATCATCGTCACGCTCGTGACGCGCCCCGACGATGAAATGATCAGCTGCGCCATGATCTTGGTCGGCTTGAACAGCCCGGCGCTTCGCCCACACGCGTCGAAGCGACGCTCGTACCGCCGCAACGTGCGAGCGATCGTGTGGCGCACCTCGGGGCCGATCTGCAGCGGCTGCAGCGCGGGCGGCGGGGTGTATCGGTTCGGCGGCCCGGGGTTCGGATCGCCAGGGCCCGGCGTCGGGCTCGGCGGGTGATCCTGAGGCGCCTCCTGAGCGCCAGACGCGCCGGGTTGAGGTGGCGTATTCGGATTTACCGGCGTCGGCGTCGGCGGCGTCGGCG
>JAGQJP010000201.1 GCA_020430585.1 Myxococcales bacterium
CAGAGACCCGAGGATGGGAATCGATGGATTCGTTGGTCCGAACGCAGATTTCTGCGGTAAGATGGGTCGAATCGACGCGCGGGGGGAGTCGTGAGGAGCACGAAACCACGGACGGGGATTGTGTTGTCCGGCGGAGGCGCACGCGGAGCGTACGAAGCGGGCCTGGTCGCGGGGATCATCGAGGTTTTGCAGCCGACGCCCGCAAAGCCGCCGTTCCAGATCTTTGCGGGCACGTCGGTGGGGGCGATCAACGCGTCGTTCCTGGCGGCGAACGCCCAGCGCCAGAATCTCGCCGCAGACGAGCTCTGCGATATCTGGCGTGGACTGAACCTGCGGGCCCACCTGCAGCTCGACTTGACCGTGTTCCTCGGATTTCACGCCGGCCTGACGAAGCTCGCTCGCAGGGTGCCGTTCCTGCGGGGGCGACTCGACGACTACCTGCGCCCCTCACTGCTCGATCCCCGTCCCTTGGAGGGCGTGGTCCGCGACCACATTCCCTGGGGCGCCCTGCGCGCGAACCTTCGGTCCGGGATCGTCGACTCGCTGGTCGTCGCGGCGCTCGAGGTGCGCACGGGACGGACGACGATGTTCGTCGACCTCGCACCCGGGGCCGATTTCCGGCCATCGAAGGATCCCCGCCGCCAGGTCCGACGGACGACGATCGAAGCCCATCACATCCTCGCCTCGGCGGCGATCCCCGTCGCCTTTCCGGCGCGGCGGATCGGGGACGAATACTACAGCGACGGCGGCCTCCGGTTCAACACGCCGATCTCTCCGGCGATCCGCAGCGGCGCCGACCGGTTGGTCGTGGTCTCGCTGATCCAGGAGCCGATCGCCCGGATGAAGCTACTGGACGGCGGGGAGTCCGAGATCGACCAAGAGCTCTACGCCAACCCCCTGTTTCTCGCCGGCAAGATCCTCAACGCGCTGCTCCTGGACCCGATCGGGTACGACCTGCAGGTCCTCGAGCGCTTCAACAAGCTGCTCAAGGTCTTGGACGACACCCTCGACCCCGCCGAGCGGAAGCGGCTCGAGGCCGTGATGCGCGACTCCCGCGGGGTGCCCTACCGAATCCTGGAGACGCTGTCATTCGCGCCCTCCGAGGACATCGGCCGCCTCGCCTTCGAACACCTACGGCAACATCTCCCCAGATTGCAGGTCGAGGGCCTCGTCGCCTGGATGCTGGGCCAGGCTTCGAGCGGCTCAGCGACCTGGGAGGCCGACTTGGCCTCGTATTTTCTGTTCGATGGCGCCTTCGCGGGTCGGCTGATCGAGCTGGGCCGCCACGACGCGCACGCGCGCGAAGCGGAGATCCGAGCGTTCTTCGCCTGACCTGGAGCGGACCCGGCTCGGCGACGCTGCCCCTATCATGATCGAGATCTCACCGATCGCCGCTCACCGGGATCGAAGGCGTGACGGCTGCGGCGTCCCCGACGGTTCGACGCGTGAGGTGCTACTTCTTCTCTTTGGCGCAGCCCTTGCCGCACTTCTCGCGCCACTGGCCCCAGCTCGAGACGTCTTTGGTGCACTTGGCGACGCAATCGTAGTACTTCGGCTCGGACTCTTTGAGTTTTTTTGCCTTCTCGACGCAGCGCTCGGTCTTCTTCTTGACCGAGTCGTCGCTCAACTTCTTGCCCTGCCCTTCCCGCGCCGCCTTGTACATCGCCATCTGGCGCTTGCAGAGCGCCTCGGGTGACATCTTGCAACCCGCGAAAAGTAGCACCGCCCACGCGGCCAGGATCATGCTCGTCCAACGCATCGGATCTCCTCCCTCTTCCCGTTCGTGGTGATTTGATGTACCGAGGTTACCACGGCCAGGGTCGAATGGGAAATCCGTTCTCAGGAAGGCTCGGAGCCACGGCGAGTCGGCGGGAGGGCACAGAGCTCGCCGCCGTCGAAGCGTCGCGAGCGGGTGATGAAGCGCTTACCCGTCGGGATCTCGAGCGAGAAGCTCGATCCCCGACCCGGGGTGACGTCGATCACCAGCTGCGTCCCCGCCATGTAGGCGTACTGGTCCGCCGCCATGTAGAAGTCGCAGCCGTGGATCACCCCGAGCCAGAGATCGCTCTCGCCGACGCGGAACTCGCCCTTGACGAAGCACATCGGCGAGCTGCCGTCGCAGCATCCGCCGCTCTGGTGAAACATCAGCTCACCATGTGCGCGCCGCAGCTCGTCGATCAGCTGTTCCGCCGCCTCGGTGGCGACGACGCGGTCCACGTCCATCAGAAAAACCCCAACGCGTTCTGATCGGTCGACATCAGCACGTTCTTCGTCTGCCGGTAGTGGTCGAGCATCATCTTGTGCGTCTCGCGGCCGAAGCCCGACTTCTTGTAGCCGCCGAACGAGGCGTGCGCCGGGTAGAGGTGGTAGCAGTTGACCCAGATCCGACCCGCTTCGACGCCGCGCGCGACGTCCATCGCCTGATGCGTGTCGCGCGTCCAGACGGCACCGCCGAGCCCATAGATCGTGTCGTTGGCGATCTCGAGGGCCTCTTTTTCGTCCTTGAAGGTGGTCACCGAGACGACGGGGCCGAAGATCTCTTCCTGGAAGACGCGCATCTTGTTGTGCCCGCGGAAAACCGTCGGCTCGATGTAGTAGCCGTGCTCGAGACCCGCGAGGGCAGCGGCGCGTCCGCCAGCGAGCACCTCGGCGCCCTCTTGGCGACCGACCTCGAGGTAGCTCTTGATCTTCTCGTGCTGATCCTGCGACGCCTGGGCGCCGAGCATCGTCGACATCTCCATCGGGTGACCGATCTTGATCGCCGCGACTCGCTGGAGGGCCCGCTCCATGAAGCGCTCGTAGATCGACTCCTGGATCAGCGCACGAGACGGACAGGTGCAGACCTCACCCGAGTTGAGGGCGAACATCGTGAAACCCTCGAGCGCCTTGTCGAAGAAGGCGTCGTCCTTGGCCATCACGCTCTCGAAAAAGATGTTCGGCGACTTGCCACCGAGCTCCATCGTGACGGGCACGAGGTTCTCGGAGGCGTACTGCATGATCAGGCGTCCGGTGGTCGTCTCGCCCGTGAAGGCGACCTTGGCGACGCGCGGCGAGCTGGCGAGCGGTTTCCCCGCCTCGGGGCCAAACCCCGTGACGACGTTGAGCACACCCGGCGGCAAGACGCCCTGGATCAGCTCCATCAACTTGAGAATGCTCACGGGCGTCTGCTCGGCTGGCTTGAGGACGACGCAATTGCCCGCGGCTAGCGCGGGGGCAAGCTTCCAGGTCGCCATCAAGAGCGGGAAGTTCCAGGGGATGATCTGCGCCACCACGCCGAGGGGCTCCTTGAGGTGCATCGAGATCGTCCCCGGATCGAGCTGCGAGACACCGCCCTCTTCGGCGCGGATCACCCCGGCGAAGTAGCGGAAATGGTCTACCGCCAGGGGCACGTCGGCGAGGGTGCTCTCGCGGTAGGGCTTACCGTTGTCCCAGGTCTCCAGCGTCGCCAGCAGCTCGGTGTTCGCTTCGATGATATCGGCGATCTTCAGGAGCGCAAGGCTGCGCGCAGCGACCGGGGTCTTCGCCCAGCCGACCTTCGCCGCGTGCGCGGCGTTCAAGGCGCCGTCGATGTCCTCCTTGGTCGACTGCGCGTAGTGCGCCAAGAGCTGTCCGTCGACGGGCGAGGGGTTGGCGAAGTAGTTGCCCTTGACCGGCGGCACCCATTCGCCACCAATGTAGTTGTTGTAACGCTCTTTGAGCTCGGGTCGTGGATGAGACATAGCGGACCTCCTTGGTTGTGGTCGTTTCGAGATGACACGCGAGCCGGCGCCAGCGAACGGTTTCCAGCAGGAGGTCGAAAAGAGATCCACCACGCCCGAGGGACGCCGCGGGGGGCGGTTCAAAAAGGAGGCTCAGTACTGCGCTACGGTTTCTGGATCAGGCGCTCGATTATGGGTCGCGTCTCGGCCTTCGAGCATAGTACATTGACAGGGGAAGTCAACCGCTCCGGAGAGTCGAGATGAAGCAACAAACGACCGCGCTCGCTTTCACGCTCACCGTTTTGACGCTCGTCGCGCTTTCGTCCGTGACGTGTAGGAAATCTGCACCGACGACGCGCAATACGGGGACCACAATCAGCGACAAGCGGCAGAAGCTGCTGGGAACGTGGGTTCTCGACGTCGAACGGACGATGGCGAATGATCCCGACCTGAAAGAGGCCTCGCAGGAGAAGCGCGACTTCGTTCGACGCACGGCTGGCGCGTTATCGATGACCTTCGAAACGTCGACGTACACGACCGGTCCGATCCTCGCGCGATACGAGACCTATCGCTATCGCGTCACCCGCGAGAGCGGGGACTCACTGACGCTATCGGCGGTCCGCGTCTACGCGGACAAACACGTCGGCAAACGGCCACTGCGTTTCACTGTGCGTTACGAGGACGGCGATCACTTTCGCGTCGAGTCGACCCGCGGTAGCCGCACGCTGACGAGCTATTTCAAACGAAAAGCCCGCCGGTGACGAAGCCTCCTCGGCGAGCTACGCGATCGGGGGCTGCGCCGGCCGGTGCACCAACCAGGTAAACCAGAAGGGCAGGATCCACCAGGGCAGGCTCAAACCGATCGCCCAGGCCCAGCTGCCGGGCGTCACGGGGGCCAGCGCCTCGTTCCAGGTCCAGATGATGTTGCTCGAGGTGATGAAGCCCGTGTAGAAGATCACCAGCGTCTTGAGCCAGCTCGCGCGCTTCAGAAAACCCACGCCCATCGCCAGCGCCATCGGCATCATCAGCGCGCCGCTGAGGAGCGAGATGATCTTCATGTAGAACGGCTGAGCGATGTAGAGCGGGTCCCAGGCGCCGTAGGTCGCCGTCAGCTTCGCGAACCAGGCGAACGAGCGGTGCAGGTCGAGTCCGACACCGAGGTCGAACAGGTGGCCAAACCCCAAGAGGAAACAGAGAACCGCGGGCAGACGATAGCTCGGCGGCGGCGTTTTCGATTCCATCGCTCTCCTCAGCGCAATCGGAAGTGGTGCGTCACGCGAACCGTCGGCAACATGTCGAGCTCGGCCGTGTACTGGTGTGGTCCGCGGCCGCGATTGTTGATCACCAGCGGATAGCCGCGCGCGTTGCGGTGATCGCTGACGATGCCGACGTGATCGGGGCCCCATTTCTTCGGGCGCGTGTCCATGAAGAGGATATCGCCCGGCAAATAGAGATGCTTGTTCGTCTCGGTGATCCCCGTGCTGATCAGCTCGGCGCGGGCCTTGAAGTAGATCAGCAGATTGCGCACCCGTCGGTGGTCGATGTTTGGGCTGCGGCGCTCGATCCAAGGATAGCTCGCGCGGTGGCCGGCGATGTGCCGCTGCAGCAGGACCTGCAGATCGATCCCGGCGTTGCGCAGCGCGCGGATCAGGACGTCGGTGCAGACACCGCGGTCGGGGGGCACGTCGCCCATCGGCCACTTGATGTATTGGAATCCTTCGCGGTACTGCGCCTTGTTGAGGACCAGCTTCTTGGCACCGATCAGCGTGTCGACCTGGTCGTGGATCCCGTCCTGATCGCGGTCGCTGGGCCATTGCAGCCGACGAATGACGAGCACGCCCTTCGGCTCGAGCGTTCCGAGCAACGCCTCGAGCGTCAGTGAGGGAATCTCGAGGCAAATCGCCGCGGGACAGCGCAAAACGGTACTGCCGATCAGCGCGAGCCGCTCGTCGGCGGGGCGCTTGCGCCACCGACTGACCCAGACTCGCCGGGCGCGGGCGTGCCGACGAAGCGTCGCGGCGCCGATCTTGTGCGACGTCGCCGCCGCTTTCGCTTCCCCTCGGGAGAGCAGTCGGAGCCGCACGACCCTGTGCGCCGCCGAGCCGCCGAGCGCCGAGACGGCAAAGACCGCTCCACTCGAGCGCCGTCGAAACCAGCGCAGCGCCGCGTCTTCGCCGACCAGGCGCATCGGAATCACCGAGACCGGGACGCGATCGACGGTGACGTGGAGCACGTCCTGATGTAGGTTGAGCATCAGGCCGACGCGGTCGGGCGCGTATCCCTCGGCGCCGCTGAGGGCGACGAACGGCGCGAAGCGGTTGAACACGCCTCGATCGTGCAACCCCAGAATGGGCACGAAGGCGGTCTGTTGCGCTAGCAGCAGCAAAGCGAGCAAGGCCATGGTCGAGCGAGCACCGACACCGTTTCGGTTGTTCCCTTCGTTCGATCATACGCCAGGGGCGCAATTTCTCCAAACAAACGACCGCTGGCCGCGGGCCTCGATCATCGCTGACGTCGGTTCCGACGCACAGGGGAGCGGCCGACGCACAGGGGAGCGGCCGACGCACAGGGGAGCGGCCGTCAGCGCCCGATCGCGTTCCGCTCGGCCGTCAGAGGCAGATCGCGATCAACCCCAGAAGCGCTGGACCGCCCTGGACGAAGAGGATCGTGCGTTTGGCCGTGAGCCCGCCGACGATCCCGGCGACGAGCACACAGCAAAGGAAGAAGATGCGGAAGCTGTGGGCCGTCGCAGCGGGGAGGAAGAAGCTGACGACGAGACCCGCGGCGAGAAACAGGTTGTAGAGCCCCTGATTCAGCGCCAGCACCGCCGTCTGCTCTGCCTGTTCCGGCGTCTGACCGAAAATCCGCAGCCCCGCGGGGCGCTTCCAGAAGACCATCTCGAGCAGGGCGAAACCGACGTGCTCGAGGGCGACGAACGCGGCCATGATCGTGACGAACATGTGATCTCTCCTCGTGCGGGCCGACCGGCGACGAGGCGTTCGAGTGGCCCGGCGCTCGCGCCATCGGTCACGCGGTCGGCCATCTCGTCGCCGGCGAGCCGTAATCCTTCACAAGAAGTGTGTGCGCAGAGTCGTTGGATCGGTCAAGAAAAGACTACCAGCGAAGGTTGCAAACGGACATTCGACCTTGGCGGATGTTCTTCCATTGGCCAGACCATCTGGCGCGGGAACAGACGCGAGGGCAGCGTTTGTTGGCGTGGCCCTGGTTCCAGATCGGACCTGCGGGCACGTCGAAGGCGCTCATTGCGGCTTTGCAGTTGCAGACCGACATCCGCCCCTGGATCGTCGTCTTCCAGCGACCGGTCCAGCGGGTGGTCGAGGCGATCCTCGGGCAGATCTTCATCGCGTGACGCTGGTTCCAGATCGGACCGACGCGCACGTCGACGCTGAAGTGGGGGCGCGGGACGGGATGTGGAACGGGCTGCGGAACCGGTCGCGGAACGGGCTGGGGAACGACGTTCTGGCGCGGCCGAATCCGGCCCGGCCCGACCCACTCGTTCCAATTCGAACCATAGCCCTTGTAGTGAATCAGCCAGCTACCCGGCCGCGCCGCCAGAACGCGGGCTTTGTACCAGCGCGTCTTCCAGAAGACCATCACGCGTTGGCCGACGACATAACGCGGCCCCATCGGCGCGAAGCGCGGACGAATACGGTGCGGGCCGACCCATTGGTTCCAGCTCGCGCTGTATCCTTTGTAATGGATGAACCAGCGACGGTTCCCAACCTGTAACACACGCGCCTTGTACCACTTCCCCTTCCAGCGGACCATCACCTTTTGCCCAACTTGATATTGCGCAACGGCGTCGCGACTAACGAGTGTCAGCGCGGCAATCGTGATTGTTAGAGCAAAAAGACAGCGTAGAATCGTACGTCCCATCAGATCTCCTTTGTTCGATCTTGATTTCATTTGCCATGCTTTTCCTTGACGAAAAAGAGCGAGATCTATTCATACCGATTTACATGCTGCCGCGTCAAGTCGAAGTGCTGCAGCCACTTTTGCAGGCGGTCAGCATCGCTTGGCCGCAATTTTCAAAGTCGCAAAGAGACGATGATCGCGCGGCGAGCGAGATGACGAGCAAGACGACGACCGCAGTCAGCAGGCTCGTGACCCACTCCGCGAGGTGGAAAAGAGGCATCGCCCCCGCATCCGACTTGTCGTCGGCGGGAGAAGTCTGTATGCTCCTCGCTCCACATGGAGGTGGGTCAATGGCTCAACAATTCGTGTATTCGACGTACAAGCTGAGAAAGATCGTCTCGGGAAACCGCACGATTCTAGAAGATATCTCCCTGTCGTTTCTGCCCGGCGCGAAGATTGGCGTGCTCGGCGCGAATGGAGCGGGCAAGAGCACGCTCCTGCGCATCATGGCTGGCGTCGAGACCGAGTTCGACGGCGAGGCGGGACCGGGCAAAGGGGTCCGCGTGGGCTACGTGCCGCAGGAACCTCAGCTCGACCCGCAAAAGACGGTGCGCGAGAACATCGAAGAGGCGGTGGCCCAGACGCGCGCCCTGCTGACCCAGTTCGAGGAGCTGAGCGCTCGCTTCGCCGAGCCGATGGACGACGACGAAATGGCGCGGCTGATCGACCAGCAGGCCGAGCTTCAGGACCAGATCGACGCCGCCGACGCCTGGGACATCGACCGCGGGATCGAGATCGCGATGGACGCGATGCGCTGCCCGCCGGGTGACTCGGCA
>JAGQJP010000202.1 GCA_020430585.1 Myxococcales bacterium
CCGCTCTTGGGGGCGAGCGACACCCTCTCCCTCGTCGCCACGTTCCCCCCCGATGCCGTGAGCACCCCGATTGGACCGCTTCCACGAGACGACGCCTCGAGCACGGCAACCGACGACGTCTTCACCATCGCGGGCACCTGCTCGATGTCGGTCCCGTCGTTCGTTCTGGTCTTCGAGCACAAGCACAAGAACGCGCTGGATCAAGATGTCACCGAGCTGCACTACTGCAAGATGGGCTGCACCGACGGCAACGTCGACTGAGAGGTGGCTCGCTCGAGCGTCGGCCGTCCGCTTGTCGACTACGAGGCGGTTCGTTGATCGTCGGTGAAGATCGCGTCGAGCTCGGCAAAGCTCGCGGCCTCGTCGAAGGCGTCGAAGCGACCGTCCGCCACGAGCTCGCGCGTGGCGCGCATCACCGCTCCCCAGGCCATCCGCGCCAAGCCCGAACCGATCGAGATCCGTCGCACGCCGAGCTCGGCGATCTCGCTCACCCGCAGGCCGATCGCCCCCGAGCTGACGATCAGATTGAGCGGCTTGGGGGCCACCGCGGCGACGAGCTCTCGAATTTGCGCCAGATCGTTGACGCCCGGGGCGTAGAGGCAGTCGGCGCCCGCTTCGGCGTAGCGAACCAACCGCTCGATCGCGACCTCGAAGGGATTGGCGACGCCGAACAGCCACGCCTCGCAACGCCCCGTCAGCACGACGTTCGTTCCGCTCTCGTCGATCGCCGCTCGCGCCGCAGCGATCCGCTCGACGGCGTGGGAGATCTCGAACAGCGGGCGCGTGGGGTCGTCGCTGGCGTCCTCGATCGAGAGCCCCGCGACGCCCGTCGCCACACAGCGCGCCACGTTCCGGGCCACGCCGGCGGGGGTGTCGGCGTAACCGGCCTGGAAGTCGGCGTTGACGGGCAACGGCGTCGCCTCGACGATCTGGCGGATGTGGGCCAGGACAGCCTCGCAATCGAGGGCCGTCGGCGTGTCGGGGAGGCCGTTGGCGAACGCTAGGCCCGCCGACGTCGTGCCGAGCGCCCGAAATCCGCAGTGTTGAAAGTAGCGTGCCGTGCCGACGTCCCAGGGGTTGGGCATCACGAAACAACCGTCGCGATGCAGGCGCGCAAAATCGTGTGTCTTGTTCGATTGATCCATCGATGATCTCCGTGTGTGAACTAGTGCGGTGCGTCATGGCGCTGCATGATCAGCGGCACGCGACAGCTGGCGAACGAGCGGGGAAATCGCCGCGTTTTTTCGGTCGGCGCCGAGCAGCAGAGGGTCAGGCGCGACGCGGTGAGGCGATAGATGCAGCGGTCGCTCCGTTTGCCGCGTTGGCGTAACTCGAGGCGAAAGGGGCGGAAGCCCTTGACGAGGACAACGGTCGAGCGAAACTCTTTACCGACCGAGAGCCGTCCATCGGCGGTGATTCGCAGGTGGACGTCGGTGCGCCATCCGCGGGTGCGCCAGACGCCACAAAGATGCGCCAGCGATTCGCCTCGGGCCGGTTCCGGCTCTCGCTCGAGCCGCACGCCGTGCCGCAAATTCTCTGGAAGTCGACGGCGGCCGCAGGCGAGGCGAAGCGCCTGGCGGTCGAGCTCGAAGCGACAGCTGTAGCGGCGCTGGCCCGCGTCATCGAGCTCCAATCGGCGGCCGTCGACGCGATACGTCAGTAGCCGCGCGCTCTCACAGCGCCGCATTCCGACGTTTGTCTCGAGCGTCCCGTCGCCGTAGAAGGCGATCCACCGTCGGCAGTGCGAGCCCTCGAGCAGCGGCTTGCGCGCCCGAAAGCGGTCGACCAGTCCGCTCGGTGCGCGAGAGCTGGCGCATGCCGTCACGAGGAAAAGCAGAGACAGCGTCGCCATCGGTCCGGCGATGCGATCCCGTGCCCTCCCACCGATGGCGGGGCCCTCGGTCTCGGCAAGCGTCATCTCGACCTCAGGGAAGGAAGGTGGTACAGAGCTGATTGCGGCACTCGACCTGCACGGCGTTCGACTGATCGATCGTCGTCGTACCATCGTCGAGCTCGAGGCTTTCCGAGAAGCAACCGCACAGCGGAAGCTGGGCCTGGCAGATCGGTTCGAGCGCATCGAATCGTCCTTTCTCACTGGTTCGGATGCCCATCGCGTACATCGAGCCGCAGCAGCTGGTGGCATGGAGGCCGATGGCGCACTCGGCGTCGCTCCCACACTGCCGATCGAAGGTCGGGTACTCGCTATCGGGCCCGTAGCAGGCCGGACCGCCGCCGTCGGGTGACGAGGTGTCGCCCATGCCGCCCAGATCGCTGACTGCGTCGCTCGTCCCGAGCTGGTCTGCTGTCGAGAGATCGGTGACGCCGGTTTGGTCTCCCGTCGTCGCGTCGCTCGTCGCCGAGCTTCCTCCGCAGCCAGCACACAGCAAAAGAAGTAGAGCGCCGAGCACCGCGCGTCCGCGCGCCGCGGTTCGGGCATCGCCTGGCACCGCCTGGGTAGCTCGCATCTGGCTCTCCCGCCGAAATTGCCACGCCTCGATGATGCACGCCGCGGGCAACCGCGTCAAGCGGTGTCGGATCATGCGCGAAAGATAAAATAGAAAAAAGGTCTTGCACGAAAAATCGTGGTGTAGTATAAATGCACACCATCTAAGGCGCCCTGGCCGGCAGGCGAGACGAGGGGGAGAATGGAAGACCAAAGAACTGGATCGACTGCACGCCTCGAGGGGGCAATCGTCGGGATCGATCTCGGGACCACCAACAGCGCGATCGCCCTGTTCGCGGAGCAGGGCATACGGTTCTTTCCCAACGGGCTGGGTGAATCGCTGACCCCATCGGTCGTTGCCCTCGACTCTCGAAGCTCATCGCTCTGCGTTGGTCGCTCGGCCAAGGATATTCTAGCCTGGAAGCCGGGCATGGCCGCGGCAGGATTCAAACGGGATATCGGATTCGAGCGGAAATACTCGGTGGGGGAGATGCAGCTCAATCCGATCGAGCTCTCGGCCTACGTGCTCGACCAACTACGAACGGATGCGGAGCGCTCGCTGGGCGTGACCGTCGAACGCTGCGTCGTGACCGTGCCCGCCTATTTCAATGACGCCCAGCGATTTGCAACGAAGCAGGCGGCCGAGATGGCGGGTTTCACGGTCGAACGAATTCTGAACGAGCCGACGGCCGCCGCGATTGCGTACGGTCTGCACAACCGGGACTCCGCCTCGACGTTTCTGGTCATCGACCTCGGCGGCGGGACGTTCGACGTCTGCGTGATGGAGCTATTCGAAGGCTTGCTCGAGGTCAAGAGCGTCGCCGGCGAGAGCCAATTGGGTGGAGACGACTTCACGAACCGACTCGCGGCGGCGTTGCTCGAGGACCTGGGTCTCGACGTCGAGGGCGCGCGAATGGACGCGGAGCGCTTCGCTCTGCTGCTCAAACGGACGGAGGTGCTGAAGCGCAAGCTCTCTCGTTGGGCGAGCGCCGAGGTCGAGGTGCCGGCGTTTCGTGGTCTCGGTCAAGCGACTCGACTGAGCGTCAGCACCGATCGTGCCGATCGCGCGTACGCACCGTTGCTCGACCGCATGGTGGGGCCATGCCGCGCGGCCCTTCGCGGCGCTGGTCTTACGTCGGATGCTCTCGACGAGATCGTGCTCGTTGGCGGCGCGACCCGGATGCCCGCCGTCCGCCGTTTCGCCCGCGAGATGTTTGGGCGCGAGCCACTCACGGACAACGACCCGGATCTGACCGTGGCGCGTGGAGCGGCGATTCAAGCCGCCCTCTGCGGTCGCTCCGAGGCGGTGGGAGACATCGTCGTGACCGACGTCTGTTCGCATACACTGGGCGTCGCCGTGGCGATGCCCGTCGGTCGCTCTCATCTCGAGGGGTACTTCAGTCCGCTGATCCATCGGAATACGGTACTGCCGACCTCCGCCAACGCCATCTACTATCCACTCGACGACCGTCAAAGCACCGTGACGTTGGAGATTTTTCAGGGCGAGTCGCGATTGGTCAAGCAGAACACATTCGTCGGCGATCTGCGCGTGCACGGAATTCCAACAGGCGTTGGAGCGGACCAGCGCGGGGTTCGCGTCACCTTCACCTATGATCTCGACGGAATCCTCGCCGTGGAGGCCGAGATATTGGCGACGGGTGCGGTGATTCAGCGCGTGATCCGACGACGGAACGGGGGCCTTCCAGCCGAACGGGCCGATGATTTGCGCGAGCGGCTCGCGATGCTCAAGCGCCTCGCCTCCAAACCCACCCTGCGCGAGCGACCCAAGTACCGCGACCTCTTGGCTCGTGCCGACCTTCTGTGGCGCGAGAGCGCCGGCAGCGATCGTCGGGAGCTCGCGGAGGCGATCGCTCGGTTCGAGTTGCTCCTGGACGTCGGTGACCGCGAAGCCGCCGAATCGGTCTCCGCGGCGCTCGAGTTGCTCTGCGAGGCCATCGATGGCGGTGAGCGATGGTAGCGCGCGACGGATCTGCGGACGATGAGAGATCATCGCTGAATCTCGAACGTGAGGACCCTTTCGAGCTCCTCGGCGTCGCGGCCGACGTCGATGAGACGACCTTGAAACGAGCGTATGTCCGCGGCATCAAGCGCTATCGTCCAGAGACGCACCCCGAAGAGTTCAAACGGGTCCGATGCGCCTATGAGCAGGCGCTCGATTCGATGCGCCTCGAGTGGTTTCTCGGACACGTCGAGACCCTCGGTGAGGGGCAGGACGTCGACGGGATCGCCGCGCCACCGATCGGCTCGACGCACGGCGCACCTTTGATCGACGTGGAGACCGCTGAATGTCGTCATCGTCCCGCTGAACGAGACACCCTCGCTGCGGCGAAGGCAGAAACGAGACCCGTCGCCGATCCCCGGGTTGTCGCCGACGATCACAGCGCGATGAGCAGAGTGGCCGCGCAACTGGAAACGGCGATCGCCGAGGCCGAGCCCGCGCGCATTCGTTACATTCTCGGGTTGCCCGAGCTGGCGCGGGCGCGGTTGTGCGACGAGAGGTTCGATGAGGCGATCGATCGCGCGCTCTGTGTGCTGGTCTGGGATGAACCAACGCGTGCGGCTGAGCTTCGTAGCGGTTTCGGTCTCGACTCGCACGACGTCGAGCGCTCGGGGCTGGCGAACGAGTTTGCCAGCGGGTACCTGCTCAACTCTACCTGGCGCGTCGTGGCGCCGAAGTGCCCACCCGCGCTGAGTCGCTGGATTCGTACCTCCGCCGTGCTCGGCTTCAACGATCGCGCGAAGGCCCTGCGCCGACTGGCAGCCGAATCCAAGGAGAGCCCCGTGCGCTTGCTCGAGGCGATCGATACCTTGATCATGACCGAGACGAGCGCGATCTACCACTACCTCCGTGAGTCGCTGGCGCCTCATCGACCGGTAGCGCGGCCCGATCCCCGATCGCTCGAACCCTTCGTCCCAGAGCTCGCGAGCTTCCTCGACCGCCTCCGCGACGACCAACGACAGATTCGCGAGCACCCCTGGTGGCCGCCCTCGCTATTGGGTCTTCTCGTGGTCGTTGCCTTTCTGCTCGTCTTCCAAAGTCAGCTCAGGGACGAGACGAAGGGGGCACTGTACTGCGCGCTGACCGTCGTCGCCGCCTACACATCCTACGAGCTCGCCCGTCTGCGCCCTGGCATCTTATGGGACCACGAGTTCTATCGCGCCCGAATCCACGCTGCCATCGAGATCGTCCGCCACGATCTCAGCCGGCCGCAGCTTTGGCAAAAGCTGCGACGTCAGCGCGACGAGTTGCGCAAACGCTACACACCTCTCCACCGCTTGCGCTGCGACCCCTCCCTCGAGCTGATCGGCATCATCGCGAGCTCGGGCGCCATCGACGGAGCCGCTCCGTCCTAATCGGCGAGCGAGACGTTTTGCCCCTCGCCTGATCGAGCTCGACGCACCGTCTGTTGATTTCGACCGCTGGTTGTGGAACCATTGGGTATCGACAAACAGTGCCGACGGAGCAGAGGGGCTGACGATGGGATTTGGCGGTATTCGCCAGCGCTGGCGCGGGTGCTATGCGGCGATAGGCATGCTGAGCGCGGCGTTGCTGCTGTTTGCACCGACGGCCCGGGCGGCGTGGATTCCGGGCAAGGGGTACGTGCTGCGCGGAACGATCGTCACGATGACCGCTGTCGACGCGGTGTTGGTCGATCACTACCTCTTCGTACGCAACAAGAAGATCGAGGCGATCAGCGCGACATTCGCTGGCCTGCCGAGCGACGCCCAGCAACCGGACGTGCCGCTGATCGAGACCGCGGGCCTGATCTTTCCGGGGATGTTGAACATCCACAACCACACCGCCTACAACATGTTGCCCCTCTGGCGCTCGCCCAAAGACGCCCAGGGGAGCTACTACCTGAACCGCTACCAGTGGACCCAGCCCAAGGAGTACAGCCAGTATGTCAACTATCCCAAGAAGATCCTCACCGACTCGAACTATCTGGGCTTGCAGGTCGAGGTCCTCAAATGGGCGGAGATCAAGGCGCTGACGGGTGGAGAGACGGGGATTCAAGGCACTCCGGACCTCTCGGCGATCAATCAGATCCTGGTGCGCAACGTCGAGAGCTACAACTTCGGCGAAGACAAGGTGCAGCAGCGCGGCCTCTCGATCGACGACACGCGCTGGCAAGCCGAGGTTCCGTCGCTGATTCAGAAGATGGACGACGACAAGGTTCGCGCCTGGCTCGTTCACGTCGCCGAGGGGCGCTGGGACGATACCTCGACCGTCTCGATCAGCGGCGTCAAGCATCTGATCCGCGACGAGTACCAACGGCTCAAGGCGCTCGGGCTGGCGCGAGCCGAAACGGTGATCATCCACGGCGCCGGGCTCGACAAGAGCGAGCTCGAAGAGATGGGCGATCGGGGGATGAAGCTCGTCTGGTCACCGCTCTCGAACATCTTGCTCTATGGCGTGACGACGCGGATCTACCTCGCGATGGGTCGCTCTGACCCGCAAGCGCGCGTGCCGATCAGCCTGGCGACCGACTGGAGCCCGTCGGGATCGAAGAACCTGCTCGATGAGCTGAAGATCGCCGACCAGGTGATCAAGTTCTTTTTCCCCTATCAAGCCGACTACAACGACACCTGGATCGCCGGTGACAGCGGCCACGCGCAGTATTTCAACGACTTCGAGCTGGTCAAGATGGTCACCGTCAACCCGGCGATCGCCCTGGCCTGGGAGGATAAGGTCGGCACGATCGAGGTCGGCAAGTATGCCGATCTGCTCGTCGTCAAGGACACGAGCGCCACCGATTGGGAGAACGACGGGAATCTGCTCAACGACCCGATCTTCGCCACGAACCCGGCCAACCAGGGCAAGGATTTCTCGGTCTATCGGGCGCTGATCAACGCCCGCCCGCCCGACGTGCTGCTGACGATCGTCGATGGAGATCCGCTCTATGGCGAGGTTGCGTTGCTCAAGCAGCTCAAGCCGGGCGACTTCGAGCTGGTTTGCAGCGTCGCCGGATTCACCAAGGCGATCGACATCACCAAGCCCAACGATCTCTTCAGTGGAAAGACGATCGCCAAGGGCGATCAGACCTTGGCCTATGTCGAACAGTCGCTGCGAGCGGCGATGACCTTCGACAGCGCGATGATGAAGCAGCGCTTCAAAGAGGCGCAGCTGATGGACGCCAGCGAGTTCGACGAGTTCCTCAAGACCAAGTTCCGCGACGGGATCCCGGGGTACACGGCAGGGCTGGCGCTATTGCGGCTCGACCCGATCTTCGTCACCGATGACTTGACGCAGACATCGATCTACAACTGGTTCGATCTGATCCTCGACTCCCAGACGATCACGGCGACCTACCCGAGCGGGCTCGGGGTGCCGGACCTGAACAAGGCCCCCGACATCGAGTACGGGTACTATCAGAATCTGACCAAGGTGGTCTCGGAGGGCTCGATTTCGGACGGCGAGCTGGCGAGCTTCCTCAACAGCGTCGACCGCGACACGCTGGTCAACGAGGTCGGGCTCGATTCCCTCTCTGCCGAGGTCGACACGATCGTGAACAAGACCGACTTCATCGCCGACCGCGCCGACATGTTGAGCTACGTCACGACGTGCACGCTGGCGGCGGTCGAGAACTATCTGTTGGGGCAGAAACCCGCGCCCGGTCCCGTCCCCGACGCGAGCGACGGAACGGACGCCGATGACGCGACGGACATGCTCGACGCGGGCGAACCCGACCAGGACCAACCCGACAGCACCGTCGACGATCCGGATGTGGCGAAGATGTTGGCCTTCCTCAACCACGAGACGACCACGATCGACGTCCTGTTGATCGTTCCCGGCCTGACATCGACGGTTGCGGCCAACCTGATCGCCCATCGCGACGGCCCCGATGGCATCTTCGGCACCAGCGACGACAACCTCTTCAACGACGAGGCCGAGGTCGACAGCGTAGACCAGGTCGGCGCGGCGCGGATTCAGGCGCTGAAAGACTACGCCAAGTCCTGGACGCCGTCGACGCCATCGAACAACACGCTGCTCAACTTTCTCAACCATATCACGACGACCAAGCACGTCCTCGACGATCTGGTGAATCTGACCCCGACGCAGGCCGAGAACTTGATCGCCCATCGCGACGGACCCGACGGCGTCCCCGGCACCTTCGACGACAACCCCTTCGACAGCGAGGCCGAGGTCGAAGGCGTCAAGTACGTCGGTCTGGCGACGATCGAGAAGATTCGCAGCTGGATCAATGCGAACAACTGGCAGCCACCACCGCCAGCCGACCCCGATGCGAAGCTCGTCTTCTTCATCAACCACGCGTCGACGACGTTCGCCGTGCTCTACGAGACCGTTGGCATCAGCAGCCGCGCGGCGACGAACATCATCAGCCATCGCGACGGCGCGGACGGAAAGTTCGGAACGAGCGATGATCGGCTGTTCCTCACGGTCAAAGAGCTCGACGACATCCCCTACGTCGGAACGGTGACGATGCAGACGCTGCGGGACTACGTGGCGACCTGGAATGCCGGGACACTGCCGCTCGTCGTGCTCTTCGTCAACGGCGCCGACGCGAGCCAGCTGGTGACGGCGATCACGACCTGTAACCCGAACATCTCGCAGACGACGGCGCAGAAGACCGCCGATGCGATCATCGCGCGGCGGGACACGCTGGCGGACCAGAAATTCACCGGCGTCGAGCCGATCGACGAGGTCTCGGGAGTCGGTCCGGCGACGCTGAAAGCGTTGACCGATTTTGCCAAGTATCAACCCAACTGTGCGCCCTGAGGCGAAGGAGAACACGATGAAGACGAATCGTTTCCGTTTTCTCGGTGTGTCCCGCCAGCTGGGGCGCGCTCTGGTTTCACTGTTCATCGCCGCGTTGCTCTTGCTCTCGCTCGACGCCTGCACGCGGAGCAAGGGCCACTCCAGCGCCGACCTCGACGCAACCGCGGGGACCGACCAGAGCACCAGCGATCAGACCGCAGACCAGAGCACCGGCGATCAGACCGCAGACCAGAGCACCGGCGATCAGACCGCAGACCAGAGCACCGTTGACACGAGCGATGGCGGGCTCGAGGACGCCTCGACGATGGATCAAGCGCTCGCCGACGCGACCGCCGACGCGACCGCCGACGCGACCGCCGATACGACCGCCGACGCGGACGATACCTCGAACCCTGATCTCCAGGATCTGAGCCCCGACGTCGAGTCGGACGGCGAATCGGACGTAGCGCCGAACGATCTGAGCGACGACCAGGTCACGCTCGGCGACCAGAGCGGCGACGATGGGACGGGTGATCAGTCCAGCGGGGACCTGGGCGGTGATGCCACGACGAGCAGCAGCAAACTCGTGCAGTTCCTCAACGACCCGGCGACGAACGCCGATCTGTTGCGCTACGCGTTGAGCCTCTCCCAGACGACGGCGAACAACCTGGTCGCAGGCAAGCCCTACACGAGCGATGCGAGCGTCGATGCGATCGACGGGGTGGGCGGGGCGACGCTGGCGCGCCTGGCGGCCTACGCCAACAATTGGAGCCCTGCCACCAAGGACTGCTTGCTCAACTGGCTCAACGCGGGGTCGACGAGCGAAACGACCTTGACCGACGCTGGGGTTTCCTCGGTCGTCGCCAAGGCGATCATCGATCACCGCGATCTGGGGCCGAACCCCTACGATCACAAAGGTGAGCTCGACGCGGTGAAGGGTGTCGGTCCGGCGACGATCGCTCTGTTGGAGGCGACCGCTGGCTGCGGCAAGCTGGAGCTCCTCAATTCGGGCTCGGTCGCCCCGCTGACCGACGTCGCCTTCTTCGAGAACGGCAACGCCTTGATCGTCGGGGGCTATCAGCAGGGGACGGGAAACGTTCTGCGCTTCTACGAGTTCAACCCCGACGCGATCACGCCCGCCGATGACCCCCACGCGCTCTACGACCTCAGTAGCTCGATCGCCGCCGGGATGAGCTTCTACAGCGTCGACTTCACCCAGAGCGGGACGGGGATATTGGTCGGAGAGGGGTCGACGATCTACAAATATCTCCCCGAGGGCGATCAGTTCAGCATGCTCACGAGCGACCTCAGCGGGATTCACAACCGGGTGAAGACGTCGGGCGACACCGCGCTGCTGAACAACCTCGACAATCAGACGCTGCTGCAGCTCGGCAGCAGTGACAGCAAACCGAGCGCTCTGCTCGTGGCTGCGCTCAATGACTTTGCCTTCGTCGGTGGTAGTGAGCTGCTCCTCGTCGGCGACTCCGGCAGCGTGCAACACTGGGCGGCGAACACCCTCACGCCCCTCCAGAGCGGCCAACAGGAGCACCTCTTCTCGGTGTTCTATCACGCGGCGACCCAGCGCGCGCTGCTCGTTGGTGACAAGGGTACGTTGGTGAGCTTCTCGGGCGGCGTGTTTCAGCGACTCGCCTCGCGGACGATCGCGGTCCTCAAGGACGTCGCGATCTCGCCTGACGGGACCTACGCCCTCGTGGTCGGCGCCGACTCGACGGTTCTTCGCTACGTCTTCGCCGACGACTCGGTGGCGAGCCTGACGATCTCGGTCAACGCCGATCTCGAGTCCGTCGCGTTCTCCAAGCACAGCGATCCGGCGAATGGTTTTGCCTTGATCGTCGGCCAGAAAGGTGTTGTCATCAAGTTCAGTCTCGCCAAGTAGTGATCGTTCCGAGACCCCGTCCGACCCGAAACCGTGCGGGCCGATGCGCTGCGAGCTGCGGCGTAGCTGGAGAAGAAGTGAAACATCTGTTGGTGTTGCTGTTGGGCGCCGTCCTCGTCCTGCACCCGCTCGAGGCGAACGCCACGCTCTCGCGCGGCGAAAAGATCGGCA
>JAGQJP010000203.1 GCA_020430585.1 Myxococcales bacterium
AGCCGCTCCAGAGCTCCTCTTCGCGAAAGGGGACGGGGGTGAACTTTGGATAGGCGCAGATCGTGCCGATCGCCACGAGTTTCTCGAGACCGACGCCATGCCCTTCGTGGATCAGCTGAACGCCCATCATCAGGTTCTCGTAGAAGAATCGCCCCGGGTTCTCGCGATTGGCGCCGATTCCGCCGACCGCCGCGGCGAGGTGAATCACCACCTCGGGACGATAGTCACGATAGAGGCGGCGAACGGCGTCACGATCGACGAGATCGTAGTCCGCCTTGCGGGGGATGGCGATCTCGCGGCACCCTCGACGTTCCAACGCGGCGACGACGAAACGTCCGAGAAAGCCCGCGCCACCCGTCACCAGCACCCGTTTCTGCGATAGATCCAGCATCGACTCGCCCCCTCAGTGCATCTCGCGGCTCGGCACCATCTGCCGGCTGCCCTCGATCAGCCGCCGCACCTCTTCGAGATCGGCGTCGACCATCATCTCGACCAGCCCCGAGAAGCGCACACGCGGCTCCCATCCGAGCTGCTCGCGCGCCTTGGTCGCGTCGCCGAGGAGCAGGTCGACCTCGGTTGGACGGAAATAGCGCGGATCGATCTCGACCACGACCCGCCCGCTCGAGCGATCGATCCCCTGCTCGGCCGTCCCCTCACCGCGCCACTCGATGGGGTGCCCGGCGTGGGCGAACGACGCCTCGACAAACTCGCGCACCGAGCGCGTCTCGCCCGTGGCGACGACGTAGTCGTCGGGCCGCTCGACCTGCAGCATCCGCCACATCGCGTCGACGTAGTCGCCCGCAAAGCCCCAATCGCGGCGGGCGTCGAGGTTTCCGAGGTAGAGCTTCTCTTGAATTCCGTGGTGGATCCGCGCCAGCGCGCGGGTGATCTTGCGCGTCACGAAGGTCTCGCCGCGACGAGGTGACTCGTGATTGAAGAGGATCCCGTTGCAGGTGAACATACCGTAGGCCTCACGGTAGTTCACCGTCGCCCAGAAGGCGTAGACTTTGGCGCAGGCGTACGGCGAGCGCGGATAGAAGGGAGTCGTCTCGCGCTGCGGCGTCTCGACGACCTTGCCGTACATCTCCGAGGAGGAGGCCTGGTAGAAGCGGCAATCGAGCCCCGACTTGCGGATCGCCTCGAGGATGCGGATCGTCCCCAACCCCGTGATGTCGCTGGTGTACTCGGGCACGTCGAAGGAGACGCGGACGTGGCTCTGCGCGCCCAGGTGGTAGATCTCGTCGGGCCGCACGTCGCCGACGATGCTGTTCACCGAGCTCGAGTCGTTCAGATCGCCGTAGAGCAAGGTGAACCGCCGCTTTGGCTCGTGGGGGTCCTGATACAGATGATCGACGCGATGGGTGTTGAAGGTCGAGGCGCGACGAATCATGCCGTACACATCGTAGTCCTTCTCCAGCAACAACTCGGCGAGGTACGAACCGTCCTGGCCCGTGATTCCGGTAATCAGTGCGCGTTTGGTCATGACAAGCTTCCTAGTGCTCCGTGTTCGTTACCGAAGTAGGTTGTTCGCCGGGAGGATCGCGGTCAAAACAGACGCGCCGCGACGATTCGGTGGGGAGCTCACGGGTTCAGCTGCGGTTGCAGATCGCTCTGATAGATGCAGAGCCCCTGCAGACAGCGAAGCGGCAATCCCAGCTCGTTGCGCACGTACTTGCAATCGGTGTCGCGGGTGCACGCACCGCCACGGTCGGTCGGGCCAGAGCAGACGGTCCAGTCGTAGTAGGGCGTGATCTCGCAGCTCATCCCACGGATACAATCGGTTGTCGCGGAACAGCGCGCGCCGTTCTGCAACGAGGGGAGTGACGACTCGTTCGAGAAACCGCAACCGGAGAGCCCCGAAAGAGCGAACACGAGCGCGAGGAAGAGAATCCGCATGATACACCTGCTGTCGACAACGAACGCCTGATCCTAATTCATCGGCTGCCGGCCGTCAAGCGCCGCGCCGCCGGCGATCGGAAGTGCTTGGCGCTTTGCTTCGCCCTTCGAGTTGCGCTACAATACAAACACGTAAAACATCGCGTTGCGAATCGCTACACAGCGAAGATGAGGCCCCGATGAAACGTGCGCTCAGAGCGGTCCCCGCTTGGTTTGTCGTTGTCGCGTTGCTCGCCGGTGCACTGGCGCAAAACGCCACAGCCCAGACGAAGTTGCCGACCTTCGTCACCGAGGACACGAGCCTTCCGCCAGGCGACTACGTCGTCGATGCAGCCGGGCTCTCGATCTCACTGGGCGCCAAGCTTACGTTCGCTGGAGGCTCGACGATCGCCGTCCCCTCGGGCGCATCGATCGTCGTCCACGGTCAGCTCGTCGCCATCGGTGCCTCCGACGCCAAGATCGCCTTCGTCAAGAACGCCGCGGACCCCTGGCTCGGGATCGTCGTCAAATCGACGGGCTCGCTCACCCTCGAGCACGCGGCGATCCGCGGCGCCAACGTCGGCGTGACCTCGGACGGGCCGCTGTTGGTGCAGGATGCCGAGTTCACGTCCTGCGTCTCGGCGGCTGTGATCCACAAGTCGGCGCTGATTCAAATTCGGCGCACCCTGTTTCTGGGCAATGCCGTCGGTACGGCCAAGGGCGTCTTGCAACTGAGCGGTCCGGCAGCGAACAGCTTCGTGATCCACTCGATTTTTCACGGCTCTGCAACGTCCGAGAGCAACGCCTTGGCGATCGCCATCGATTTGACGACGACGAACGTGAACAACCAGATCGGCCAGCGGATCTATATCACGAACAACACCTTCGCCCGTTTCGACGCCTCGGCGCTCCACCTGGTTCACGGCGGAGACGGCACCGTGGTCATCGTGAACAATTCGTTCAAATACTTCGGGCCCCTCTCGCCCGCCGCGCCCGTCGCTGATCGCGAGGTGATCCGGGTGACCTCGCTCGTCGGCGAGATGGTCGTCGAGAGCAACAACTTCGACGTCGTCGATCAGGGCCAGTTCAACACCACGGCGCAGAAGGTGGTGCAAGACAAGGGCTACGTCAACTACAGCATCCCGACGACACACCGCTCCGAAAACCCACAGAACGCCGCCGACTTCTACCGACTGGCGGCGATCTCCGCGACGATCGGCAAAGGGGTGCTGACCAATCTGCCGCCCGCCGATACGAACGTCGACATCGACGGCGACAAGCGGCCGCTGCGCGACTCGTACATCAGCCCGACGAGCAAGGCGATGGACCTCGGCGCCGACGAATACAAGCTTCCTGGGCCGAAGCTCAACGACCCGAAGATCGCGCCGCTTGGGCAGGGTGCCTCGCGCTCGGTGACGCTCACGGGCAGCAACCTCCCGCCGGACGGCGTGGTGACCATCGGCGATGGCTCGGTTGTCACCGCGACGCCCCACTCCTGGAGCAAGACCGAGTCGTTTCCGATCACGATCAACGTCCCCCTCGACGCGACATCGGGAAGCTACGACCTGACCTTCCGCAGCGACGAAGGGAGCGTGACGCTCAAGGGAGCGGTGACGGTCGTCGCGGGGCCGAAAGTGACGGGCGTGACACCGAACACGCTCTCCCGCGGGGCGTCGAAGGTCACGCTGACGATCAGTGGCAGCGGCTTCACCGCCGCCGTCGACGTGACGACGACAGCAAGCGGCGTCAGCGTCGACTCGGTCCAATGGGTCGATGCGAACACCGTCAAGGTCGTCGTCAGCGTCAGCGAATCGGCGCCCTCGGGCGCGGTGGCGCTCTCGATCGTCAACAACGACAACGGCGGCAAGACGAGCGCCCAGATCCAGGTCAACCCCAAACCCGAGATCGCGAGCGTCGTCCCCGACGAGGTTCGCCGCGGAACGAGCCCCGAGCTGGTGATCAGCGGCGGCTCGTTTCAGACGGGGATCACCGCCGAGCTGAGCGGGACGGGATTGACCGCGGGAACCTTGCAGCGCGAAAGCGACCAGAGCCTCAAACTCGGTCTGACGATCGTCGCCAACGCGACCCTCGGCCAACGGACTCTGACGCTGACCAACCCCGACGGCGGCAACGCGACGACGTCGATCACCGTCGTCAGCAACCCGCAATTGAGCAAGCTGACGCCCTCGCTCCTCACCCCGGGTGCCCAGCTCGTCACCTTCACCGTCAAGGGCAGCGACCTCCTCGACGGCGCGAGCTTCGCTTTCGTCCCTGCGGGGCTCACGGTTCAGGCGACCTATCAGAACGATACGACCTGGCAGTTGACCGTCACCATCCCGGACAACGCGATCGGCAGCTACACCCTCGAAGTGACCAACAACGACGGTCCAACCGCAGAGCTGAGCGACGCGCTGACGATCAAGAACGGCGGCATCGATCCCGACGCCTCCAATGGCGACAGCGACGCACCCGACACCACGACGCCGACCCAAGATGTTCAGAATCCCAAGGACCAGAACGACCCGGGAACGGACGCCAACGACGACGACAGCTCGACCAACGCCGACGGCGCTGACGGCGACACCAAAGGAAAGCGGGGCAGCAAACTGTTCTGTTCCTCCTCCCCCGACGATGCCGACCCACCGACGAACCCCGCCTGGATGCTGCTCTTCCTCGGCTGCCTGGTGATCCTGCGCCGCCGCTCCCGCGCCTCGGCCTGATCAGCCCGCTGATCGCGAGGAGGATCGCGGCGTCCTGCGGACGGCCTGCGAGGTGCAGGCGGCGCAGTCGAGCGAAGCTCCCCGAGCGCTCCTAGACGCCGCGTAGCTGCTGGGAGGCCTCGACGAGCGCGCGCATCTTCGCGCGGGCGACCGCGTCGTGATTGACGGGGCGATTGGAGAAGGTCGCGAAGCCGCAGTCGGGGTTGAGAAAGAGGCGGTCGGCGGGGTAGAGCTCGAGGGCGCGGCGCACGGTGCGGACGATCTCGTCGACGGACTCGACCCGCTCGGTGCGCGGGTTGACGAGACCGAGACCGAGCTCTTTGGCACCGAAGGCGAGCAGATCACCCGCACGCTCGGTGGCATACTCCAAGACGAGCTGATCGACGGGGAGGCGCTCGAGGGTCGCGCGCAACGGGTGGTAGCTCCCGCGCAGCAGCGTCGACTCGTCGCTCGACCAGTTGCCGCGACAGACGTGCACGCCGAAGCGCGTCTCTCCTTCGAATCCGGCGAGGACCCGCTGATGCAGCGAGACGGCCCACTCCAGCTCGTCGCGCGGGTCGGCAGAGGCGGCGAGCGCCGCACACATGAAGGTCCGCGCCTGCCCTTGGGTGAAGACGAGCTCGGTCAACACGGGCTCGTCGAACTGCACGAAGGCCACGCCCTCGGCGATCAGCTCGCGCAGCTCGGCGCGCAGCACCTCGACGACGTCGTCTCCGAGGCTCTCTTTGGTCGGATAGACCTGGCGGCATGCCTCCTTGACCCACATCGCCCTCGTCATCAAGTAGGGTCCCGGGAGGGGAACCTTGACGGGGCGATCGCTGTGCTGCTTGACGAAGCGCAGCTCGTCTACCGCCAACGGCCGCTCACGCGCAATCTTGCCGACACAGGTGGCGTTGCTGATCGCGTAGGCGGGGACGTCCAGGGTCTGGAGGATCCGCTCGAAGCTGTCCTTGTCCTCGATGATCTCGAGCATCTCCGCCAGCGTCATCATCCGCACGCCCGCCAGCTTCTCGGCGACGAAGCTGAAGAACGAGTCGCGGCGCTGCTCGCCATCGGTGACGAGGTCGACGCCCAGCTGCTCCTGCGTCTCGATCACGTGGCGCACAGCGTCGTCGGCGATCCGCTCGAAGGCGTCGGGATCGAGCGTTCCGGCTCGCTTCTGCCTCTGCGCGCGCAGCAGCTCTCGGCTTCGCGGCCAGCTGCCGACCATGGTCACGGGAAAACGCGGTAGTCCTCTCATCCGCGGTCCTGAAAGAAGCGCTGATGCTCGCACGCCGCGCGGAGAAGCCCGAACCCAGAGGTGCGCCCGGACTGCCAGGCCTTGAGGCCCTCGAGGTCCATCATCTCGCGATGGTCGGGGTTGGCGTAGTCCATCGTGAAGAGCACATCGAGAAAGGTCTGCTGCCGCTCGAGGGGAAAGTCGCCGCGCACGGTGAAGACGCAGTGGTCGAAGAGCGCGGTCTTGTCGAGCACGTGATACCGCGCGGGGTCGACGGTGCCATCGCGAGTCCAGCTCTCCCAGTTGAGATCGAGCATCCAGCTCGCGTCGACCTCGCCTTGCTCGAGGGCGCGGAACGCGTCGAGCTCGCCACCGATGTGATCGCCGTGCTTACCGACGAGCTTGTCGAAGACGCGCGTCTCGTACGCGTCGAGGGCCAAACCCGCGAGCAGCAGGTGCTCTCGAGGGATCAACGTCGCCTGGGGTGAGTCCTTGGCGCCGAAGCCCACGACGCGCCCGGCGAGATCGCCGATCGTCGCCACCGAGCCGCCTCGCTCGACGACCAGGTGCGAGCGACGATCGCGGTCGGTGTCGCGCATCGCGATCGCCCGACAGCTGCCGCCGCTCTGCAGTTGGGAGTCGACCCAGGCCAGCGGCGAGTTCCAGGCGATGTCGACGTGCCCCGCGAGGTGGGCGCTGACCTGGAGCTCGTAGTTGGTGTAAAACACGACGTCGATCGGGACCGCGTTGGCCTCGAAGTAGTCGCGGATGATATCCCAGATGATCGAGACCTTCGGATCGTAGAGCACACAGCCCAAGATGATCGGTTTCATACGCTCCTCGGCGCGGCGTACGGGTCGAACCCGACGGGCCGTCGTCAGGGCACGAACAGCAGCTCGATCTCGAAGCGAACCGCCCGCGCGAATGTGTTGTAGAGGGGAGAGCGCCTCAGGCTCTCGTCGAAGACGCTCCGCACGCGCGCCTCGTCCTCGAGGGTGTCGACGTAGATTTTGCATGCGAGGGAGGCGAGACCGGGGTCCCCACTCTCTCCGACGACACCGAGATAGACCAGCGGGTTGCCCAATCGCCCGTGGATCACGGCCTCGAGGCGATCGATCGCCAGACGGCGACGGCGCGCCAAGAGCGCAAGGCCCTGGACGAGATCGGCGGCGACTGCGACCAGCACCTGTTCGAGGGCGCTGACCGCGGGATACTCAGCGTCGAAGCTGAGCGGAGCACCGACGGGCACACGGGACGTCCGGACGTAGCCGACCGCCCCCTTCGGGTCGCTCGTCACGCGTACGCTCCATTTCGACTCGTCGCTCATCCGAACAGGGG
>JAGQJP010000204.1 GCA_020430585.1 Myxococcales bacterium
CCCGGCAGGGCCTCTGCTGTCCCATCCGCCACGAGTTCGAGGAACTTTTCGCTCCCGAATATATCCTCGTAGGAGTCCCACACGGTGCCCATGCGCAAACTGTCGTCGCCCATCTCGCGCAGCATTCGCGATTCATCGGATGGGTCGACCGAACCGTCGTAGTTGTAGACGACCGCGCTGATCCCGGCGCCGGACGGAGATTCGAGATCGACATAGCGAGTGGGAAACGGCGTCAAGATCTTGGTCAGCAGGATCCGCGCAAAAATCTCGACCATGCGAGTTCCGCGGCGGTTCAGCTCGAGGACGTAGTCGAGGCCGTCCTTGTAGAACGCAAGGAACCGATCGAGCTCATAACCCCTCTTCCGGCGGCTTCTCGTTGCAAATCCATACGGGCTGATGGAGCGAAGAAAGATGCTGCCGAAGCCGAGCCGCACGTACTCGTCGATGATCTCGCGCGGGTGATCCAGCGACGCCTGGGTGGTCGTCATCAGCGCCGAGACGTTCTGGCGCCCGAGGATCGAGCGGGCTCGCTCGATACCGTCGACCGCCCGCTCATAGCTGTCGCCACCGGGTCGCGGCCGATTGCGGTTGTGCAGCCAGGCGGGTCCATCGAGCGAAGTCGAGATCCGAACGCCGTGGTCTCTGCAGAATTCGAGCATCTCATTTGTCACGACGGCGAGATTCGTCGCGACGACAGGGAAGAGTCCTCTCCCTTCGGCGCCGGCCCGCCGTCGTGCCGACTGCACGACGTGGCGAATCGTGTCGAATGCCAGGAACGGCTCGCCGCCCTGGAACTCGAGCGTCAGGTTTCGCGCAGGAGATTGGAACATAAGGTCGACGGAGCGGTCGGCTACCGCAATGGGCATGTCGAAGGCCGCGCGATCGGTCGTCTGGCGGGAGACCTGGCAGTACGGGCAGGAATGCTCGCAGCGCAGAGTGACGACGAAGAGATGGAGGTTCGTGAACTCCTCGATGAAGCTCTTCTTCGTTCGCAGCTTGGCCGCGGCGACGTCGAGGAGCGGCGAGGAGTAGTCGTCCGCGATCATCTGGCGCGCCTTCAGGCGCCGGTAGAGCTCGGAGCTGGGCGCGATCTCGCGGTGCACGACCGCTCGCGCGGTGCCGGCTGGAGCGATCAACCACTCGCCCCAGTCGGTTGTGAGCAGCTCTCGCTCCTCGTCGAGTCGTATAAATCGAAATGGGAGAAGCGAGTAGGGCGATTCGGAAGCGGTGAAGTCCGCCTTCGTGTGGAACGCCCGTGCCACGTCTAGCTCTTCGTCGCCGCCGAGTGCTCGATCTCGACCGGATCGCGGTCATCACCGGGGACGGGATCTCGCGCAGCGGCGGACGCGGCGAGCGCTTTCGTGAAGAGCAGCTCCCGAATCGCGCGCGTCTCGTGGTCGACTTCTTGCCGAACTGCGAAGGCGCCGAGGTGGCGCCAGAACTCGGTCGCGATGCTGTCGAGGTCTACGCTGTCATCCAGCGCGGAAAACTCGACGCGGATCGATGTAGC
>JAGQJP010000205.1 GCA_020430585.1 Myxococcales bacterium
ACGCCGACGATCTTGTTGGTCGGAAAGTACAGTGAGAAGCCGAAGGCGAGCTTGTTCTTGATCGGCCCGCCGATCGGGAAGAGCACGCCGAGTGTGATGCCCGAGAAGAAGCCCGGGGTGATCGACGGAAAGTCGGGGTTCGCGACGGAGCGATTGATCCGCAGCTTCGGAAACGAGCTCGTGAAGCCGAGGCTGAGGATGATTCGCTTGGGCACCGTGAGCGCGCCCGGGTTGTAGTAGGTCGCGCTGTAGTCGTTCACCGCCGCGGTCATCGCGCCGCCCATCGCCATTCCGCGCGGGTCGAAGCCGTAGATGTCGAACACGCTCGCCTCGGCACTCAGCGAAAGAAGAAGCAGCCAACACGCGAGTGTCAGCGAGCGGATGCGCATCTAGTTGCCTCCCGGCGGCGTCGGCGGGTCGGCGCATTTGGTGGCCAGCAGGTTTGCGAAGGTCAAGAGCTCACGCAGCGCGCCGCTCTCGATGATCACGATCAGGTCGGGTAGCAAGCGAGCGGCGACGTCTTCGCGCAAGATCACGAACAGCACACGCGCCAGGGCGAGTCGCGCATCCTCGGTGACGCTGTAGTAGCGCAGAATGTCGAGGATCACGTCGAAGAGGAATTTGTTGTCGGGATTGTCCGTCAGCTGCTGAATCTCGCTGAAGACCGAAGCGATGTCGAGCGAGGGCAGCGTCAACAGATCGAAGAGAAAGCCCAGCAGCTCTTGGTTGGTGTCGTTCTCGAGCATGCAGGCCGAGAGTTGCTGCAGCACGGGGAGCGAGCTCGTCGGATCGATCAGCTTCTCGATCAGCGTGAAGAAGGTCGAAAATGGTGGCTTCGAGACGTCGATGAACTGGCCGAGGAGGACCTTGACGTCGGTGATCTCGAAGCCCGGCTGGCTGATCGAGACCAGCAGGTTGCGCGCCAAGGCGACGAAGCCCTCGCGACCGGATTTGCCCTGGAAGTCGAGGCTGCTGACGATCCCCTTGACGTCTTCGTCGGCGAGCACGTCGAGCAGCGTGTCGACGAACGCCGAGTCTTCGAGAAGGTCGAGCAACAGCTTCAGCACGGGGTTCAGCTCGCAGTTGTTGAGCAGATTGCGCACGACGCCGACGACGGGATAGTGGGAGGTGCCGTTCAGCTCGCCCGTAAAATACTTCAAGATGTCGACGAGCAACGGCGCGAGCTTGCCCACTGCCGGTTGGCTCAGCACGGGATCGCTGGTCACTTTGGAGAGCGTACCACGGGGCAGCGCCTTGACGGCTGCGATGATCACGCCGATCAGCTCGGCCTGTAGATCGTCGGTCAACTCGTCCGAGAGCACGCTCTTGAGATTGTCGAGCTTGTGCTCGTCGATCAACTGCAGGAACGTTGGGATGTACTCTTCGACCGGGCGACAGCGCATCTCGAGGGCGATCGGCTCGGCGAATTGCGAGCGCGCACCGCAGCGCACCAACAGGGTGCCAGTGAACGTGACGAGCAAGAGGCTGCAGACGAGTCGGCGCATGCCCACTAGTGTAGTCAACTGAAGAAGTTTTTCAACCGCCGCAGCTGACTGCGAAGGACGCTTCGCACCTCGACGGCGATCGCGACAGTTCTGTCAGGTCGCGTGCGGGCGGTCGACCGCCATGTCGCCTCTGCCGATCCTACGAAATACGAAGAGTTCTGGCGATCGAGAGCCGCGTTTCGAGCCCTGGCACCGTTCTTGCTCATGTTCGAGGGTAGCAACGAAGGTTGCAGAGTTTGCTCCTGTCCGACGGGATCGCCCCTTCCATCTCGTCGGTGATCCTCCTAGTTAGGGTTTGCACGCTTACGCACGGGGCTGCCATTTGGCAGCCCCACTTTTTTGCCCCTCGCCCCTCGCTGGCTCGCGCCGCTCGACGACTCAACCGGCAAATCGACGCCAGAGGTCCACGGAGAGCTCGTTGCTGCGCGCGTGAATCGCCGACAGGTCGAGATCGCGCACGTGACGCCCGTCGCGCCAGACCGGCTCTCCATCGACCAGGGTCAAGAGCGCGGGCTCGCGGTAGATTCCGAAGAGAAAGTGACCCCAGACGTTTCCCCGCTCGAGCGGCGTAAAGGGGCGGTAGGACTTGACGATCACGTCCGCCGCCGCCCCGGGGCGCAGCACGCCCAGAGAGCGCTGGAAGTACGCATCGGCGATCGAGGGGTTGCCATCGAGCGCCATCGTCGCCACCTCGCTCCAGGCCACCCGCGGATCGCCCTGAACGCTCTTTTGCAAGAGGTCGGCAACGCGAAAATCCTCGCCGATGTTGGCGCTCATCCCATCCGAGCCGATCCCACAGCGCACACCCCGTTCGACCCAGCGTAGGATCGGCGCGACGCCGACGGCGTTGTTCATGTTCGACTGCGGATTGTGGACGACCGCGGTTCGGCTGTCGGCGAGGAGCTCGATCTCCGACTCGGCGATGTGGATGCAGTGGGCTGCAATCGTCATC
>JAGQJP010000206.1 GCA_020430585.1 Myxococcales bacterium
AAGTACTCGCCCAGCACGGGCAACGTGCTACCCTTCAGGCGCGGCCCCGCCCCCGTCGGGTTGCGGAAGCGCTTGCCGTCGAACTGCTTCGACGCGCAGACGCGCTCCAATCGCTCTCCGTCATACCGTAACTCGCGGTTTCTCATGCGATCGTCCCCTCTCCCGGCGCATCGAGCCGCGCTTCGGCGAGCGCGGCGCCCCACGCGCCGACCGTACGAGTATACGCCAACCCGCGAAGCAGCCGAGAGGGAATCCACCGTTGCCGCCCACGTCGCTCGATCTCGGCCCGCATCGAAGGGTTGCTTCGCCCGGGGTGACGAGCTAGACTCGGGGCGATCGCAACCCGACTCCGAGGATGCCACGATGAACGTCGACCGCTTCTGGATTGCCCTCTTTGTTGTGTCTCTGTTTCCGTTTGCAGCGCTCGCCGGCGGAATTGACCCCCTTTCGCCCCCGCTCGGCGTCTCGCTCAACGAGCTCTGCCGACTCGAGCCCTCGTGCTGCAAGCACCTGGCAACCGATCGACACGGATCGACCTGCACCGTCTATCGCACAGCACAGACGAAGCGTTCCGCTGATCGCTCGAAGACGCTCTGCGGAGCTGCGGGATGCACCCCGACCTGGGTCTTCAGCCTCGACCCGCGCCAGACCGTGGTGCGCGCGCGACTGACGCTCATCAGCGTCGACGCCGACCAGGAGATGTTCGTCAAACATGAGCGCGCCACCCTGCGGCTCGTGCAGCGACTGAGCAAACGCTACGGTGGGATCCTCGATCGGAAACGGGGCATTCGCTGGAAGGCCTTCGCCCGCCTGCGACACGAGCGCCACGTCACCTTCTTCGCTGGGCGCTGGAGCACGGCCAAGCACCGCGTGACGTTGCGGCTCGACGGCAGCAACAGCCATCATCCCGTGATCCGAACCGTCGTTACGTTTCGACGCCCGAAAGGCTGAGCACCGACGCTCGGTCACACCATCCCCCGGTCCGCCCCCGCAAACGATCGTCGCGCTTCGACCTGTGACCCGCCGGTCACCCCGTGACGCCCGTCCGTGACAGCACCAGAACGCGATAATCGCTACCGTTTCCTATTGTTACAGCGAGACACCTGCCCGCCATCGACGGTTCCCGACGGGTCGCACCTCCTCACCTGCGACGTCGACGACGCCCCGCGCGTGGTTTCCCTCGAGCGGTGCGCGCCCCCAAAGCGTCACGGAGAAGCGGCTGCACCGCGCAGGAAGCCATCTTGTCGCCGATTGTCGAGCGAACCGCGGGCCCTGGCACCTCGCTTGCAATGACCCCTGGTCAGTGACTTTGAGACAGCCAACAACCCATGCACCACCGGAGGACACCATGCTTTCTCGACTCGCGCTCTTCACCTCGATTCTTCTCCTCGTTGCCGCTTGTTCCGGCGGCGGAAACACCACCAATCCCGGGGGCCCGACGGGCACCCTGGCGGCGAACTGCCACCAACGCTGCCTTTCGAAGGCCTCCTCCTGCGGGGCGCCGACGTCGTACGCAAACGAGGGGTGCGACGTCGTCTGCTCCCACGAGCCGACCGAACCGCAGGCGCAGTGCCTCGAGAGCTCCTCCTGCAACGCGTTGATCGCGGCCTTCACGGGTGGCGGTCCGATCTGCGGAATCGGCGAGCCGACGAGCAGCTGTGGCGATGGAACCTGCGACTCGAGCGAAGTCGGCCACTGTCCCGCCGACTGCCCGCCAGTGACCCGAGGAACGTGCGGCGACGGAGTCTGTGGTGACGGTGAAACCCAGAGCAACTGCCCGAAAGATTGCAAACCGACGAGCGGAGAGATCTGCGGCGACGGCGTCTGCGGCCCGACCGAGGAGCTGTCGAGCTGCCCGCAGGATTGCAAGACGCAGTCCGGCGGCGAGATCGGCGACAGCTGTAGCTGCAGCGAGGGCCACCTCGAGTGTCTCGGCACCGACAGCGGTTGTCGCTTCGACTTCGGCGGCGAGTCGCTGCGTTGCTTCGTGAACAGCGACAAGACGTCGAAGGGCTACTGCAGCAAGGTCTGCGACCCGGCCAAGAAGGACGATTGCCCGAACGGAACATCGTGCACGATGAACCTCTGGTTCCTCGACGGCACGACCATCCTCTGGCGCTGCCGATGACCGCGGTTGGCCATCCGGTGGTGAGACCGACCCTTCTGATGACGTCGTGTCGCCGGTGAACATGAGGCTCGGTCGATCTCGCGGCGCCCTTTTCGCCCACCCGCCAGACGTGACGACGACGGGTGGCGCTCTTGACCGACGGCCCCACAGCGGGTATAGAGTTGTGGAAACCAGCACGAGCGGAGCCCGATGAGCACATCACATCAAGACTTGATCCTGACCCGCAGCGAAAACCACGTCACCACCCTGACGATGAACATGCCCAAGCGTCTGAACGGCTGGACGATGGAGATGTTGGAAGCGCTGAGAGCGGCGATGGAGAGGGCGGCGGCCGATTCTGAGACGCGGGTGCTGATCCTGACGGGGACCGACCCTTACTATTGTGCCGGGGTGAATCTGGGTACCGTCGTCAAACCGCAACATCCCCAGGCGCTGCACGAGATGATCGTGCGGCTCAACCAGCGGCTGTTCGACCTCTTCCTCGACTTTCCCAAGCCGATCCTCGTCGCCGTCAACGGACCGGCGATCGGGGCCAGCGTGACCTCGGCGACCCTCTGCGACGCGATCATCGCGTCGGAGAACGCCACCTTCTCGACCCCCTTCGTCGCCCTCGGCGTGCCGCCAGAGGGTTGCTCCAGCGTCTTCTTCCCCCGGCTGTTGGGAGAGGAGAACGCGCGGCGGATGCTCGGAAAAGAGGGTTGGAAGCCCACCGGGGCCGAGGCCCAGGCGATCGGCCTGGTCGATCGCGTCGTACCCCGCGAGTCGCTGATGGAAGAGGCGACGAAGGTGGCGGAGGCGTGGGTCGCCGAGGGCCGCGAGCGGACGTTTCGGGCGGGCGCGACACGGGACGAGCTCAAAGCGGTCAACGCCCGAGAGTCGGTCAAGGTCGCCGACGCCTTTTTGGGCCAGCCCTTCTTGATCGGGCAGTTCCACTTTCTGCGCAAGAAGAAGAAGTACCTACCCGCGGCGATGTTTCTCGTGCTGAGCTTGACCCGCCCCGCGTGGTCTCTGCTGCTCAAGTCCAGCTAGGCGGGTGTGTCACCGGAGACCTGCCGCACGCCCAGCGGTTGGTGTCACTCCTCCGTGCGGCCCCAGCGTTTGGTATCGCTCGTCCGTAGCCGTCCCATCGGCCCCTCTCCCATCGACTGGAAGCCCTGGCCGGGCTTGCGCGCCGGGTCCTCCATCCCCTGGGCCGCGAACTGCTCGGCGCGACTCATGTCGCCGAGCTGCGGCGGCTGACCGGTTTTCGGGTCGACGTCGTTGTGTTTCTTGTCGAAGACCTCTGTCCGTCCCGCTTGTTGTGCCTTGTCGAGCTCTTTCTTGAACTGCGGTTCCATCGTCATCTCATCACCATGATCCCTTTCAGGGTAGAGGCCCCGGAGTCGCTCCGAGACGCACACGATCCGGCTACCGCATCCCCGCGATACCGGGTGTCGAAACGGACGCTGCGCCCTCAGCGCCCGCCTGCTCGTGCTCGAGTCGGATTGCAGCAAATCTCGGGCCAACGCAAGACGACGTCCCACAACGCTTCGCGACCACGCCCGGGGGGTCAAAACGGACCAAGAGGTCGAAACGCACCCTCCGGTCGAGCCGGGCCTGTGTCTCGTCACACAGGATGACCTTCGGGGTCAGCGAGTGCCTGGCGCTGGACGGTTGAATCCCGAGCGACCTACGCGGCGGCGATGATCAAGTAGTGACCGGCCTCGGCGGCCTTCTCGAAGAACGACTTCAGCTTCGCCAGGTCGCCGATGTAGATCTCGACCTCCTTTTCGGCAATTGGCCGGCCGTAGTAGTCCGTGACACCGATCGCGATGGCCTTGGCCTTCACGTTCTTGGCGGTGGCGTGCTCCAGCTCTTTCGTGATCGCCTTCAGCTTTGCCGGAGTCACCACGCGGATGTCATAGCCGTCGAATTCCACGGCATGCTTGTCCGGGATCTCGAGGTCGAGCGCGCTGCGCGTCTTGGGATGCCCGGTAGCGCCCAGAATTCCGATGGTCTCTTCGTAGAGCTTGTCGAATTCGAAGGTCGCGCACGCCCAGGCCTCGGCGTCGGCCTCCTCGACGCCGAAGAGATAGGCCAGCCATTCATTGTCGCGGCGGATCTTCTTCATCATCGTCGGAGGAACGGAGTATGCGGTCGTCAACACTCCCATGGTGAGGTCTCCTCTTGTTCGCATGGGGATACGCTCCCCACTGCGACTTCAGCGAGATTTGGCGAAAAGAGCGGGGCAGACGGCCCCAGACGAATCTCGATCGAGTATATGAAACACTCCAGCCCTTGTCGACGGCGATCGCGTCAAAGGACGCATCGACGACGGAGCATGAGGCGAGCTCGAAGAGCAGCGAGCGCGCCGACCGTCTGCCCGGCGAAGCAACGAGCCGCCGTCGGCGAGTCCGTCCTGCGACGCGGGAGAGAGAGTCAATGCGCGCGCCCAAGCGAAATTGACACTCTCCGGGTACCACGAGCTCCATCGCGTGAGCGTCTGTCCGACGTATGCGATCGAGTACGAGACGCGCGTCGATGCGAGCATTGGGGAACGGATGGCCGGGGAGTGGCGGCGTGTCGTTCTCCACCTTGTCAGCGCCGACGCGCTCTCCACCGAGCAGCAGTTGTTGGCGCGTTGTAACGATCCGAACGCGACGCACCTCTTTCTCAGCACCGACGAGCTGAAGTCGCCAGATGACGCCAACGCGGCGATTCTGAGATCCTCGTTCGTCGTTGAACCGGCATCCGGCCGACCTTCGGCTCGGGTGTTGGGCGAGCTGAAGCGGGCCTATCCGAAGATCGACGTGCACCGAATCGTCGTAGTGGACTGGTATCCCACGCCCCCATGGTGGCGAGTCGTCGGGTACTTCGCCGCATCGCTGCTGTCGCTGTTGTTCCTCGCCGTCGGCGTCGTGCGCCATCGCGGATGAGCGAGTCGTTCTCAGGGGGTGAGGGTCACGACGTAGAGGTCGAACCGACTCGCCTCGAGGTAGTCTGCGGCGAAGAGCAGCCGCTTGCCGTCTGGGTGAAAGGCGAGCGCGTTGATGGTTGCCGCGACGTTCGCCTGCGACGTCGGCGTGACGATCTGCCACGCCGGCGTCTCGACCGTGCTGCTGACGACGACGTCCACCGTCCCACGTTCGCGAAACTCGCCGACGATGGCGACGCCGAGGCTGTCGGGTCCGACGACGAAGTCGCGCACGCCGAAGAGCGCGTCGCTGCCGGCCCCGAGGGCGGGAGTGAGCGGACGGTTCGTGTTGCTCGACACGTGTACGTAGTGCAGGCGCCGCCCCAGGCCCTGGTCGTTCGCTGTCACGACGTAGTCGTCGTACCCGCTTCCGACGAGCTTGATCGCGTGGTCGTCGGTGAGGAAATCGTCGAACAGCACCGTCTCTTCGCCGCTCTGGAGGTCGAGCGTGACGACC